>JBGTHX010000291.1:0-8594 GCA_041746055.1 Lewinella sp.
AGATGACGATGGCTGAGCTTGAGGCGGTGGTCGACGAAGCGCACAAGCGGAAACTCACTGTGGTGGCCCACTCTCATCGCCCGGAAGAAATCCGGCGCGGGCTGCAAGTGGGGGTGGACTGCTTTGAGCACACCGGACTGAGTTCTGCCCCGCAGTATCCCGACGACGTCATGGAAATGATCCGGGAGCGCACCGCCCAGATGAATCTGGGGCCTTTGTATTGGACGCCTACCGTGGAGGGTCTGTACAATTACGAATACATCCGCGACAATCCCGAAGCCCTGGACAACGACTGCTGGAAGGAGGGACTTACGCCGGAGATCATCGCGGACATCGAGGCCAGCCTACAGTCGCCCGGTCAGTTGCCATACTTTCAGCTTACCCCCATTCGACGGCCCACGCTTGAACGGAAAGTCAATCAGCTGAAGGAGGCCGGTGTGGTGCTGATGGTGGGCACGGACTCGGGAATACCCATGAAATTCCACTGTCAGAGCACCTGGAACGAATTGGACGTCTGGACCAATGAATTCGACTTCCCGGCTATCTACACCATCAAGGCGGCCACCTACTGGCCGGCCAAGATGATGGGCGTGGACGCGGATTACGGCACCGTTTCACCGGGCAAGTTCGCCGATATCATTGCCGTCAAGGGGGATGTGCTGCGCCACATCGACCTGCTGCAGGACGTGGATATGGTCATGAAGCACGGCCGGCAGGTTAAATAAAAAAAAGCCCACGACAGCGGGTGCTGAGGCGGGCTTCAGGGTTTTTGGCATGTGTGGGATCAGGCCGTGTGTGTGTTGGCTACAAACGGACGACGCTTGACGTCGTAGTGCTTGTAGAGATCGTTCCAGTATTGGTGGTTGCTGGTTTTGGGCCAGTCGTTTTTGTCGAATCCGGGAGCATTTTCGAGCCGGTCCTTAGTCACGTTCAGTACGAATGTCTCCGTGGTGGAGTTAACGCTGAATGCTTCGAAGGGAATGGCAAAGTACTTGTCGCCCAGGCCGAGGAAGCCTCCGAAGGAAAGCACGGCGTAGTTCACGGTACCGGTCTCGGTATCGATCATCAGGTCCTTTATCTCGCCCAGGTTTTCACCTTTGGCGTTGGTTACATTGGTGCCGGTAATGGAGGTCGAAGAGAGGATGAGGTTTTTCATAATCTTATGGTAGTTGCGCGGTGCTAATGCTATTTGCTAAATACTATTTCCCGCTTGTTATCAAATCAAAATACACTAATATAACAGGATCTAGCACCAAATTGTTTACTATATAATCGATTAATTTATATTCCGGGTGTTGGGTGTCGCTACCGCCTTACTGCTTTGCGCTGCCCGCTCAACCCGTCCAAGGTCACAGAAATAAAAATGGATTGGTGCATCAGCAGTGTTGTCCACCACTCCTGCACCAATCCATCCATTCACTTATTCAGGGAAGCCTACCGAACACGTACCGGATAGCCGCGGCTCACGCTACCATCGTCGCCGGTGAGCCGGAGGTAGTACAGACCGGAGGGAAGATCCGAAACCGGAAGGGAAATCTGCTGCGGACCGGCCGGCTGCGAGCCCATCCGCCGCTCGGAAACACTGCGACCGAGAGCGTCGAAGAGGCGGGTGGTGACTGCGGTCCCGGAGAGCAGCTCGTAGGTTACCGTAAGGCGCTCGCGGGTGGGGTTGGGGAAGACCCGGAGCCCCCCGAAGCGATCGGGCTCGGATACCGCGGTGGTGGCATCGGTACCGAAGCTCAGCCAGTCGATTTCGAGCGCACCGTCGAAACCACCGGTAGCGGGATCCGGATAGAAGATCAGCCTGGCGATCCGCCGTCCGTCAACGCCGCAGGGCTGGGTAGCCTGAGTGCAGGCCGTTCCGCCGTAACCGCCGTCGGAATAACCGCCGGCATAGTCCAGGCGATAGGTCTGGTATTCGGTACCCCCTATGCGGGCGGTGCGGCCGGCCAGTGTCGTGTGAAAGTTGTTTTCATCGATCAGGTCGATGCGCAGGTCCACGGAGTCGCCGGTGAGGGTGCGCGCGCGGATGAACAGGAGATCGGATGAGCCGATCACGTCGGCCAGGGTCGGGTCGCCGTCTGCGTCCCGAAACGCATACATGAAGTTCTGGTAGGGGCCCGCGGTGCCGTCGCCAGTGACCGTCAGCACCCCGTCTGCCACGCTATACGCGATACCGCCCGCGTCGCCCATGAACTGGTCTCCCGCATCGGTGAGGTCATCGAAGTAGTTCACCACACCGGTGGGCGTGCCCCCGTCTGCATCCAGTGCCTCGCCGAAGCTCAGCCAGTCGATCTCTACCGTACCCACAAAACCGCCGGTGGGTGCCTCGGGGTAAAATGCGAGGGCAACGATGCGGTTTCCGTTCACGGTACAGGGCCCGGTGGCGCAGCCGGTACCCCCGTACGCTCCGTCCTGGTAGCCGCCGGTATAATCGATGCGGTAGGTTGTGAAGTCGGTCCCCGCTACCGAGATAGTCCGACCGGCGATGGTCGTGGCCAGTTCGTTTTCGTCGATGAGGTCGACGCGCAGGTTAACGGGGTCTCCGCTGACCGTCCGCGCCCGGAGGAAGAGCAGGTTTCCGGAATTTGCCACGTCGGCCAGCAGGGAATCGGGCAGGGAGTACCGGAACGTCTGGTACGCCGGGGAAGAACCGTCGCCGGTGATGGACAGTACGCCGTCCGTCAGCGAGTAAGAGATTCCCGCCGGCGTACCGCTGAAGCGCGCGGTTGCCGTATCGAGGCGGTCGTAGTAGTTGACGATCGCGTTGCTATCGGCCGCCACCTGCGTGAAGGTGAGGTAATCAATATTGAAGGCGTTTTCGCCCGTGATGTCGATCCGGATGATCTGCTCGCCCGCCTCCAGGTTCAGGCGCCCGGTCGTGGTAATCTCGTCGAAGGTGTCGTAGTCGCCGGTTCCGTCTTCATTTAGGGAGAGCGAGATACTGGACGCATTCAGGGAATTACTGATACTCATGGTGCCCCCGCCGACGGCGGAAGCTACGGATGCGGAAACGGCGTACGAGCCGGCGGAATCCACAAACACCGTGTACTCCAGCCATTCGCCGCGGGCCAGGTAGCCCACCGCGAAGCCCCCCGCTCCGGTGGCTCCGATATCCACGCCCTCATCGGGGCGGTAGCCGTTCGGAATGTTCTCGGGCTCGGAATCGTGGTAGGCTACGCTTTCGCCTCCCTTGTCGTAATCCTCGGCCTGCAGGACGCCGGGCAGCAGGATCGGCGCGTTACCGTACGGCTCCTGGGGGCCGGCCGAGACGAGTACCCGGGCGGGGTAGGACTGCAGTTCGGTGTTGTCGTCGCGGGCCGTCACGATCCGGTAGGTGTAGAAGTTCCCCTTCATCAGGTCGGTGTCGGTGTAGGTCGTAGCCGATCCGTCCAGGGTGGCCACTGCGGCGAATTCCTCCTGGCCGATGCGGCGTTCCACGGTGATGGCATTACCGGTGGAACGATTCGACCAGGTCAGGTCCACGCTCAGGTTGAGGGTGTCGGCCGGGTCAGAAGCCGTGGCGATCAGGTCGGTAGGGGAGTCGGCGTAGGTGTGGATGAGGATATCTTTGACCTCGGGCCAGGTGTTTTCCTCCCGGTTGAGGATACCGAATATGCCACCGTCGTCCCAGACGGAAAAGGCGAAGCCGTGGCGGAGGGCCGCTTCCACGTAGGCCGCGTACCAGCGCATGCGGGAGTTGTAGTCCGCCTGCAAGACGGCCCCGAATTCACTGAGGTGCACGGGCACGTCATTGGCCTCCGACCACGTATCCACCCGCTGAAACTTATTCTCGAGCTCCTGATAATCGGATTCCGTTCCCCAGGTGCCGGTCCCTTCTCCGGCGAATCGCCAGGGGTCGTAGGAGTGGAAGTAGCCGATCACGTAATCGTCTTCGGGCACCGCGGCGACCACCAGTTCTTCGGCGTTGGCGTACTGGTTGCCGCCGAAAATGACGAGTCGGGTAGCATCTTTCGCGCGGATGATGCCGAGAATACGGGCGTTGAGGTCGTCCACTTCCGCCACCGTCATGCCGAAGGGTTCGTTGATGATCTCGAGGACCAGCTTGTCGGACTTGTCGCCGAAGCGCTCCGCAATTTGTACCCAGATAGAATCAAAACGGGCCCGCAGGGCGGGATCCGAGTAGCCGTTCTTGAGCCAGTCCTCGTGGTGGGTGTTGAGGGTGATATAGAGGTCCCGGTCCAGGCCCCAGTCTACTACTTCCTCCACGCGGTCCATCCAGGTGGCGTCGACGGTGTAGGGTGGGGCGTCGAGGGTGTGCTCGTCCCAGCGGACGGGGATGCGCACGTTGGTGAACCCGGCGGCGGCATAGGCATCGAAGTATTTTTCCTCGGCGGGGCCGTTATTCCAGGCTCCTTCGGTGGGTGGCTCGAGGGTATTGCCGAGGTTGATGCCGCGACCCATTTCGGCGACCGCGGTGGCGGGGGAGAGTTGCGCTCCGGCCTCCGTGAGGGTAAGCAGGAGCAGCAAGGGCAGCAGGAAGCGGGTAAAGGGTGATGTCATGTTCATGATCGGGCGTTAGAAAAAGGAGGGGGGAGGCAGGCGCGGCCGCGGGTGCGGGGGCCCTTTCCCGGAACAATATACCGTCCGGCTAAGGATGTAGCATCCTGCACGTAATCCATTGTGGAGGAAATAAAAAGTATGTCGTTCCACCTACCCCCCCAGATATGGAGCAAATACTCTGGCCGCAGTTTTGCACATTTGTGTGAATTGTTGCCGGGCGGTGCCGCACGCCACGAAAACTAGTATATGAAAAGACCTTTACTCCTCAGTCTGTTTCTGCTGTTTGCCTGCTACACCACCGCCCAGACCGCGCTTTCCGGCAAGGTCACCGACGTGGACGGCGCCGGGGAACCGCTTTCCTTCGCGGCCGTGTCCCTCTTCAAGGAAGGCAGTTTCTTTCAGGGCACCACCACCGACCTCAGCGGCAACTACTTCTTCTCCAATATCGACCCCGGCACCTACGACATCGAAGTCAATTACACCGGCTACCCGGCCACGAAGCTGAACGGCATCCCCGTACTGCCCGGCCGCACCAACGTCGCCGACGTGGAAGTGACCAACGACGGCGGGGTGAACCTGGACGTGGTGGTCGTGACCGACTACGAAGTGCCGCTGATCGAGGTGGACAATACCACTTCCGGGCAGACCATCACCGCCAGCGAGATCCAGCGGCTGCCCACCCGCAACATCAACCAGCTGGCATCCATCACCGCCGGGGCTTCCTCCGCCGACGAGGGCTCGGCCGTTACGATCCGCGGCTCCCGCTCCAACGCTACCAACTACTACGTGGACGGCGTGCGGGTACAGGGCAGTCTGCTCCCCGAATCGGAGATCGAGCAGCTCCAGGTGATTACCGGCGGACTCGAGGCGCGCTACGGCGACGTCACCGGCGGCATCATCTCCGTCACCACGAAGGGGCCCAGCAGCACCTTTAACGTGAACGCCGAGGCAGAGACCAGCGAAGGCCTCGATGCGTACGGCAACAGCCTGGCGGGACTGGCCGTTTCCGGCCCAATCATCAAGCGGGGCGCCGACCGCGCCATCCTGGGCTACCGCCTCAGCGGCCGCTATACCTACCGCCGTGACGACGATCCCAGCGCGGTTCCCATCTACCGCGCCCGCGAAGACGTGATCAGCGAGCTGGAAGCCAACCCGGTGATCGTCCGCGGTGGACGCCCCTTCGTGGCCGCCGACTTCCTGACCAATGGAGACGTGGAAACGCTGGACACCCGTCCCTACGAGGCACAGGACATTCTTAACCTCAACGCCAAGATCGACGCCCGCCTCAGCGACGCCATCGACATCCAGATCTCCGGCTACTACGGCACCTTTAACGATCAGTTTACCCCCAACGAAAGCTTCGGCAATACCTGGCGCACCTACAACGCCGCGCGCAACCCCACCCGGGAGGACACCGACTACCGCGGCAACTTCCGCTTCCGCCACCGCCTGGGCGGCTCGGGCGTGGCGGGGGAGAGCGGCAACAACCGCAGCCCGATCCAGAACGCGAGCTACACCCTGCAATTCGGCATCGAGAACAACCGGGCCAACATCGCCGATCCGATCCACCAGGACCGCTTCTTCGACTACGGCTACGTCGGCCGTTTCGATATCGATTACATCCCCGTCTTCGGCCTTCAGCTCGACGAGACCGGGGCCCCGATCGGGGCTTTTCAGGCCGACTACCGGGAGGTACTCCGCAACTACGACCCCTCCACCTCCGCCAATCCGGTACTTTCCAACTACAACAACTACCTGGGTTACGGCAGCGACCAGACCTTCACCACCGAGCAGTACGGCGTATTGGGCGTGCAGCAACTGACCGCGGACGGGCGGACCATCCCCACCCTGGACCAGTTCGCCGCCGTCAACGGCCGCACCCAGACCCTCTACCGCGACAGCTGGGGGTTTCACGCCAATGTGGGCAGCGTCTACAACGGATACAGCTACAACGACAACGACATCTACACCTTCAACGGGAACGCCAACTTCGAGCTGGTACCGGGTGATTCCGACAAGAGCCGCCACAGCATCCAGCTCGGTGTAGTATATGAGCAGCGCGTCAACCGCAATTACAGCCTCAACCCCAGCGGACTGTGGACTACCGGTCGTCAGCTCATCAACCGTCACCTCAACGCGGTCGACAGCACCAACCGGGTGGTCAATACCCTGGATGTCGACCTCGGCGAAGGCTTTTTCAGCTATAGCGGTCCCGCCAACGTGGTAGCCCCTACGGTGGAGGCCGACGCCGGTACGTTCTACCGCCGCATCCGTGAGGACCTCGGCATTCCCCTCGACCAGTACGTCAACATCGACGGCCTCTCGCCCGACCAGCTGCGACTGGACCAGTTCAGCGCCCAGGAACTCACCTTCGCGCAACTGGTGGACTACACCGGCTACGACTACCTCGGCAACGAGACCGACGGCACCTTCGACGACTTCTTCGCGTTGGACCCCGTCACGGGGGAGCGGCAGTTCACCGTGGCACCGGCGCGTCCGATCTATGCCTCGGCCTACCTGCAGGACAAGTTCACCATCAACAACATGATCTTCCGGATCGGCGTCCGCGCCGACCGCTACGACGCCAACACTAAGGTGCTGAAGGACCCCTACAGCCTCTATGAGATCGTGGGGGCGGAGGACTTCCACGCCAACTTCGGCGGCGACCGGCCCGGGAATATCGGTACGGATTTCGTGGTCTACACCACGGATGAGGGAGGCAGCAGCGTACGCGCTTACCGCTCGGGTGACAATTGGTTCCAGGCGGATGGAACGCCTACGAACGGTCCGCAGGAGATCGAAGGCATCCGTACCGGACTCGTCTTTCCCAGCTACGCCAATCCCGCCGCCCAGGCGTCCAACAACTTCATCAAGTCCAATGACTTCACCGTAGCTACCTCCTTTGAGGATTACGAGGTACAGTTTAACGTGATGCCCCGCCTGGCCTTCTCCTTTCCCATCTCCGGGGAGGCCAACTTCTTCGCCCATTACGACGTGCTCGTGCAGCGGCCCGCCAGCAACACCCAGGCCAGCGCGCTGGACTACTACTACTTCGTGGAGCGGCCCGGCTCCACCGATGAACCCTTCAATAACCCGGCGCTGCGTCCGGAGCGGACGATCGACTACGAGGTGGGCTTCAAGACCAAGCTGACCACCAGTTCCGCGCTTACCCTGGCCGCTTACTATAAGGAACTGCGGGATATGATCCAGCTGCGGACTTACTTCCCCGTACCCCTGGTGAACCAGTACACCACCTACGACAACCAGGATTTCGGCACCGTAAAGGGTTTCAGCTTCACCTACGACCTGCGCCGTTCGAGCAACGTGACCGTGAATGCCAACTACACCCTTCAGTTTGCCGACGGCACCGGCTCGAACGCCTCCAGCCAGCGGGGTCTCACCAACCGCGGTAACCTACGGACACTATTCCCCCTCAATTTCGACGAGCGCCACCGCTTCAACCTGGTGGTGGACTACCGCTTCGACAGTCGTAACGGCACGCCGAAGTGGCTCGATAATTCCGGGATCAACCTGCAGGGCGTAACGGTTTCCGGCCGGCCCTACACCGCCACCTTCATCCCCTCCGAACTCGGGGGCAGCGGCACCCGCGGCGCCATCAACGGCAGCCGCAACCCCTGGAATTTCACCCTCAACGGGCAGGTGGAAAAGAATTTTCAGGTCGCCGGTACGGGCGGGATCAACCTCTACTTCCGGGTGAGCAATATCCTGGACCGCCGCAATACCATCGGGGTGTACTCGGCCACGGGATCGCCGGACGATCCGGGCTTCCTGCAGAGCAGCTTCGGCCGCGACCAGCTGCAGAGCCTGCAGGGTGGCACCCGCCCCGTGGAGTCCTACCTCGACAGCTACCAGTGGCGCGTGCTCAACTCCGATTTCTTCAGTCTGCCCCGCCGGATGTACGTGGGCGTACGCTTTGGCATATGATCTTCCGACCCCTCGATTTGACCCTACCAAACCGCCCCCAGATGCGTTTCTCCGTTCCGCTTCTATCCCTGCTCCTCGCGGCCGTACTGGCGCTTCCGGTGCCGCTGGCCGCCGCCAAGGGGCCC
>JBGTHX010000292.1:0-4164 GCA_041746055.1 Lewinella sp.
CACCCCGCTTTCAAGGCAAAAGTCGCCATCGAGGCCTTGAAAGAAAGAAGTACCCTGGCGGAACTGGCCGAGAAATTTGAGCTGCACCCCAACCAGATCAGTCAGTGGAAGCAGGAGTTCATCGCCGGTTCCGAGCAAGTCTTCGAGCCTGGTAGAGGCAAGGCGACCACCAACCCAGACGCGGGTGCGGCCAGCGAAGCCGAGCTGCAGCAACTCTACGCCAAGATTGGTCAGCTGCAGATGGAACGCGACTTTCTAAAAAAAAACTTAGCCAGATGGGATCATCTGAAGTAAGGCGTTCGGGGGTGGAGGCCCAGGCGGGCCTTTCTATCCGCCGGCAGTGTGACTTGCTTTCGGTAAGCCGCGGCAGCGTCTATTATGAGCCTAAGGGCGAGAGCGAGCAGAACCTATCCAGCGGTACCACAACGCCGCCTAACTTTCACCTAACTAACTTGGTGCAGTGGTTTGAAAACCCGAGGTATTATAATGATTGTACTAAACTGCTTTTGTCACAACAGGAATGGACAATTGACCGATAGGGTTGGTTATGTTGCAGAGAGTTTTTTAGTAATCCCTCACCCGCACCGTTTGACCGCAGTTTTGTGGCCTAATTCCATCGTTGCCCGGACAGCAAACCTTACCGGTCTCTTTCTCCCCTGGCCTGGGTGAGTGCGAGTATTTGTGTGGCGGGTTGCAGTAAGGTAGGAGGAGTTCTTCGGCTCGAGTTAATGGACGGGGCAACTTCTTCTCCTTTGTGTACATGTCCTCCTGGAGGTCACGCATAGTGAGTAGAGAATAGAATTTACACTTTGGTCAAGCTATTATCCCCCAAAAGCCCCCTCACAGGCAACATCATAACCTATTGGGCCGGTGAGCCAAACGTCCAGTTCTTAATCCGGTCGAGGTAGATGTACGATTCCACAAATTCCCGATGAGACCTGTTTGTCATCGCCTCCACCAGCTCTAGAGAAGAGACGTAACTGGCCAGATTACCGTTGGAGGAGAAGAACTTGCCATCGCGTACGAAGGTGATGGTTGCATCGTCCTGCACCAGGAGGTCGGGGTAGTCCTTTTGTAGTTGCTCTCCCCCACGGATCCAGGTGACAATCTTTTTACCGCTTGCGATACCGGAGGCACCGATAAGCTGGGCACCGCCACAGTTACTCACCGTGTACTGCGTCTCCTCGTTTTTTGACTTGATGAAATCAACGATGGCCGTGTTGTGCACCTGACTGTACATATCGTAGGCGCTGGGAACGAACAGAACCGTGAGTTTTGGACAATTGTCAAACGTGTATTCGGGTACCAGTGTCAAGTTATCCTCTGTGACGATTGGCGCGGTTGACTGTGCGACGGTAACCACGTTGAACAACGATGCCCCACCCTCCCCGTCGGGCTTACTAAAAACATCGGCCGGGGCGGTAACCTCAGTTGTCAGCACCCCATCGTACATCAGAATACCTACCGTCGGTAGGTTCTGGTCAAAGGGGCGCAGGTGCTTCCGCTGGGTTGTATCCGGTACTGGTCGGGTAGATACCATCCCAGGATGGTCGGCTTCACTGGTGCCAGCTGCGGAGTCCCCACAGGAGAACATGATGAGCAAAGAACAGGATAAAATCAGCGGGTAGGTACGCATCGTAGAATGGCGGTTTTGGTCGGTAACACCTTACCTTCTCCGAAGGATGGAACTACCGGTTTGGTAGAACTGATCGGTAGAGCTGAAATTATACAGGCCGGCACAGTCAAGCCCTCCCAATGTAGTTTCTGAGCCGACTGCTGACTAATTTGCTTCTGAGCAAGGCGTGACGAGGAAGCATAGTCGTAGTCTGGGTACCCGGGTAACGGCTGGCAGTGGTGATTCGGCCTTTTGGCTATAACAAACGGCATTTTGGTTAACCCGGCTCTGAGCGTTAGGGTGACCTTTGTGGGGTAACTAACAATTTACTCAAATGAAAGCAATCAGAATTCACGCCTTTGGTGGCCTCGAGGTTTTGCAACTCGAAGATATCGCGCAACCCGTACCAGCAGCCGACGAAGTTCTTGTCAAGGTGTATGCCAGCGGCATAAATCCGGTCGACCAAGTCGTGCGGGCAGGCAGCAGTCCCGCGCTGAGCTATAACCTCACCCTGCCGATGACTCTGGGTTGGGATGCAGCAGGGGTGGTGGAAGCGGTAGGCAGCGACGTCACTGAATTTCAGCCGGGCGATGCCGTATACGGAGTACCTAACTTTCCCGGTGACGGTAGCTACGCGGAATACTGCGCGGCCAAGGCGACCCAATTTGCCCTCAAGCCCCAAAGTTTAAGCTTTCTCGAGGCAGCCGCCGTTCCACTTGCCGGCCTTACGGCCTGGACTGCACTCTTCGCGCACGGTCAACTACGGTCGGGCCAGCGTGTTCTGATCCAGGGAGGCGCTGGGAGCGTAGGTGCCCTGGCCGTGCAGTTTGCCAAAGCCAAGGGGGCCTACGTGATTAGTACCGCATCGGCCGGGGATCTGGACTACCTTCTCCAACTGGGGGTAGACGAGGTAATCGACTACCGGAAGCAGCAGTTCGAAACGATGGTTCGGGAGGTAGACGTGGTACTGGAGGTCTCATCGGTGCGCGATAATGCGGAGCGGGTAAAGGCCATTACCGTTCTTAAAACGGGGGGGATATTCGTCAGCGTGAACACCGATTTTGCCTTTGACGACACGGTGCAGGCGGCGCTAACCCAGCAGGAGGCTACCGGCGAACTGGCGGCGAACCAGCCCCGGGGGGAGTGGCTAGCAGAAATAGCCCAACTGATTGACGCGGGTCAGGTAGAGGTACTGATCGGCCGGGTATTTCCCCTAGCACAAGTTGCCGACGCGCACCACGCGGACCAGACCGACCGCGTGCGGGGCAAATCAGTTCTGGAAGTGAGAAATGATCAGGAAGGAGCATGAAATGCTTTACTACGATAAGTAAGTTCCACGCGTTCCTGCAGGTGCCTCCACCGCTGCACCCGCTCTTCAGTGTCGTAGACGTGGGGACCGTCCCGCACCGGAATGACGAGGATCCATCAAGTATGGCCTTCGATTTTTACTCCATCGCGATCAAGCGTATGCACAACATTTATGGGCAGTACGGCCAGCATTCGTTTGACTTCGACGAGGGAGTTCTCTCCTTCATGGCCCCCAACCAAGTGTTTAGCCTGGCTACGACCGACCCACGGGAAGCGGTAGAAAAATCAGGTTGGGTAGTCTATATCCACCCGGATTTTATTTGGAACACTCCGCTGGCGAAGACCGTCCAACACTACGACTTCTGGAGTTACTCGCTCAGGGAGGCGCTATTCCTTTCCGCGCGGGAAGAAGCAGCCATCCTGGACATCATCGCTGCGATCCGGCAAGAATACGCGTCACCCATCGATCGGTTCAGTAAGCCGATAATCGTCGCCCAGTTGGAAAGCTTGTTACAGTACGCGGACCGATTTTACCACCGCCAATTCGTTACCCGGGAGAAAGCCAACCACGAAGTGCTTGAGCGGGTGGAGACCCTGTTACACACGTACTTTGATGGGGGGAATCTGGGCGAAAAAGGATTACCGACCGTGCAGTACGTTGCCGACTGTCTAAGTCTTTCCCCTAAGTACCTAACCACGCTGCTGCGCGTCGCAACCGGACAGACCACCCAGCAGCACATTCATACCCTACTGATCACCAAAGCCAAGGAGAAGCTGTCGACTACGACCCTAAGCGTGGGGGAAATCGCCTATGCACTGGGCTTCGAGCATCCCCCTTCGTTCAGCCGGCTGTTCAAAGCCAAAACGAAGCTGTCGCCGCTAGAATTTAGAGCCACCTTTTTTTAAAACCAGCAGCCACCAGACCGGAGTCGCTGTAAAACGATGTTTTGGAAGCACCCCAGAAGTGGGGTTAGGTTATGTACGACCTGGAGCTCTACCCTTCTTCTTTCTAGGCTTGCAAAGTTCTAACCCTGTCGAATTCGACAGGGTTGAAATTGACTTGGTAGTTCTGCTTTCTGCATATTTTAGTCTTCTTGTCACCCTCTCCTGAAATGTATCAACCGTCTAATCACTCATAGTTGTATTTATGTTAAGTAGGGTTTAGAACTGCCCCCCTATCGGATCAACTATAATACCTCGGCAAAATTGGACCACGAGCTAAGTTGAAAACTTAACTTGTA
>JBGTHX010000293.1:0-8086 GCA_041746055.1 Lewinella sp.
GGCGAGCGCGTCGGCCGTGGTGAGGCTCTGGACGTTTTCGATGCCGGCGGCGTCCACCGTTTGGATCTGGTAGGGGAGCTCGGCGGCGAGCTCGTTGCGGCGGCCCACCACGGTGGCGGCGTCGAGCAGGAGTCCGCCGTACTGCTCCTCCAGCGTCAGCTCCGCTGCATTCCCCCGCACCTGCGCCCCCGCCAGGAAAGCCGGCCGAAAACCCAGGTAGGTCACGCGGAAGGTATCGGTGGCCGTAAACGCGGGCAGTACCAGCTTACCCTCCCCGTCAGTAGCCCCCACCGGATGATCGGGCAGGCGTATCACGGTGGCCCCTACCAGGGGAGCGCCCTCCGCATCGGTGACGTGCAGGGTGGTCTGGGCAAGCGCGGGAAGGGAAAACAGGCAGAGGAGAAGGGCGAAAGTCCAATTCATCGCCCCAATTTACCCCTACCCTGTGAATCGGGTACTCACTCCTGGGGAATAAGTACGTAACCGGTCTGCGCGAGGTCACCGAAATCGTCGTAGCTGAGCGTGACGTAGCCGCCGGTGCCCCAACTGCGCCCGAGGGAGCTGCGGAGCTCAAAGGTCTCGTTCTCCCCGTCGTAGCCGATGACGGTGAGGAAGTGACTCTCGGCCACGGGGCCGGTGGGCTCGTAGCTGCCGCCGGTGAGCTTGCTGAAGGAAGCGTCGGTGGCCAGTTCCACGATCACGGGATTGCCGCGGCTGAGGGCCTTGCGGGTTTCGAAGATGCGGTTGCGGGCCTTGGTCTCCGTGCGGAAGAGATAGCCGAAATTGCTGATGCCGAAGCGGGCTACGGAGTACACGGAATTGGGGATGGTACTGCTGTTGTAGGGCACGATGGCGGCCGATACGGTGCCGGAATTCATGAGCAGTCCGAGTCCGTCGACCAGGTTGGGCCGGGTGCCGGCGTTGGCCAGGCTCATGGCGATGTAGTCGGGGCTCATGTTGTCCTTGAAGTTGCTGTTCAGGTTCACGTAGTACTCCAGCGCGTCGGCCAGCGCATAGGCCCACTCCATGCCCATCTGCGGCACTTGGCGGATGGGCATCATGTAGGGCTTGATGTTCTGCCGTAAGAGGTCTTCCCGCGCCGAGCTGCCGATGCCGGGGATGTAGTACATGATCTGGTCGAGGGCGGCGACGTCGCTGATGCCCTGCAGTTTTTCGGGGCTCTTGGCCGTCCCATAGGGCTGCTGGGCGCGGACGCAGGTGCAACAGAAAATCACCAGGAGCGGGGCGAGGAGGTGTTTGGATTTCATGGCTGTGGGTATCTGAAAGTGGCTACGGGGGAGGAACGATGCCGCGCGGGCGTTACGTGTGCGCCGGGGAGGTGATAAAGTTAGTTTCCTTTGGGATCTGGAGATGGGGCTTGCGCGCCGGGTGGATTTCACGCAGATCGCCTGCGGCGGCACGTATTCCCGTAGGGTAGGGTTTCGCACAGATCGCCTTCGGCGGCACGGATTGGTCCACAGATTTTCACGGATTCGCGAGGGGCTCGAAATCCCAATGAGGTGATGGTCATAGTTGGTACTGCCTATCGCCAGGCGAGAACCGTTATTGTCCGGCCCCGGCGTCCTTCGGGCAAATTGTAAATGGTAGATTGTCTATTGTATATGGTACATCCGGCCACAGGCCGGCACCGGAGTTCTGCGGGCAAATTGTAAATGGTAATTTGTCCATTGTAAATGGTAAATCTCCATGCACCGCCTAGCCCCCACCCCCTCCGGCTACCTCCACGCCGGCAACGCGGCCAATTTCGCGGTCAACTCCCTGCTGGCCGGGGCCGGGCCGCTGCTGCTGCGGATCGACGACCTCGACCGCGATCGCTTCCGTCCGGAGTACTTGCAGGACGTATTCGACGTACTGCACTGGCTGGAGATCGACTGGACCGACGGGCCGCGGGATGCGGCGGACTTCCACACCCACTGGTCGCAGGAGTACCGGATGCCGCTGTACCGCGAGGCGCTGACGCGGCTCCGCGACCACCCCCGCGTGTTTGCCTGCCCCTGTTCGCGGCGTGAACTGGCCGATGGGGGGCATACCCACGGTTGCCTGGGCCACGCCATCGATCCCGACCGGATCGACGTGGCCTGGCGCATCGATACCCGGGGTACCGGACAGCACGAAACGATGCCATGGTTCGCGATCCGCAAGAGGGATGGACGGCCCAGCTATCAGCTGGCGTGTACCGTTGACGATCTACACTTCGGAATCACCGAATGCGCCCGCGGCGAGGACCTGCGCGCCAGTACCGAAGCCCAGGCGCTGCTGTCCGATCTGCTGGAATATCCGTCACTGGATGAGCGCATCACCTTTATTCACCATCCGTTGCTGACCGAAGAGGGACAGAAGCTGTCGAAGAGCCAGGGGGCCCGCAGCGTACGGGAGTGGGGTGTCAGTCGGGAAACGATCTTCTCCATCGCCCGGGACTGGCTTCGTGGCTCGTGACCTCCGGTCACGGTGGTATGCCCGACCAGAGGTCGGGAGCCGGCTATACCTTGATGCCGTCGACCTTGCGTACTTCCTTGATCACCCGAACGGCGTGCTTGCCCGGACGAATGGGGAATCCCCGGCGCTCGGCCCACACGAAGGTGAATTCGGCCCCGAGGAAGAGAATCAGGCTGTTGTAGTAGGTCCACACCAGTAGGGTGACCAGCGCCCCGGCCGCCCCGTACGTACTGCCGAAGTTGGAGTTACCGATGTAGAGACCGATCAGCCAGCGGCCCAGTCCGAAGAGCAGGGCGGTGAAGATGGCGCCGGCCCAGATGTCTTTCCAGCGCGCCCGCGCGTCGGGCAGGTAGCGGAAGAGCATCGCGAAAATGACGGCCGTGACCGCCGTGGCGATGACCCAGCTCGTCAATGCGAGGAAAACGGAACTCAGGGCGGGCAGCAGGGCGGCGATCTGGTCCATAAAGCCGATGATGAGGGCATTCACGATTAGAGTGATCATAAGCAGGAAACCCAGCCCCACCACAAAACTGAAACTCAGCAGGCGGGTGAGCAGGAAACCGATGATGTTGTTCGTGGGGCGCGGCTGGATCTGCCAGATGCTGTTGAGGCTCATCTTCAGAGTTGCGAAGACGGTGGAGGCCGTGAAGAGGAGAGTGGCTACCCCCAGGACGGTAGCCCAGATGCTCTCTCCGCTCGAGTAGGCATTGGTGACCACGTCCTGCAGGGTCTTGGCGGCGTCGGGCCCGAGCAGGCCGTTCAGCTCTTCGTACAGCTTGCCCGTTACGATTTCCTCCTCCATGAAGGTGCTGGCTACGGCGATCGCCACTACCAGCAGCGGCGCGAAACTGAATACGGTATAGTACGCCAGGGCCGCGCCGAGGGTGAAGGCATCGTCCTGGCCGTAATTGGCGAAGAGCTCCTGGGTGAATGACCAAGCTCTTTTGAACACATTCTCTTTGGGCACTGGGCGTAGGGTTTATGCATGAAAAGCGCATTCGGGCAATAGTGTTCGCGGCGGTGATTTACGTATTTTGTCCGCGACCCTATCCATATGTCCCGACCAAAATTCCCCCTCCGCCCCGATCTCGATCTCGCGCGCGCCAGCCAGGCATCGGCCGCCCCGGTGCCGCCGCTGCGTTCGGTAGCCGGTTTCCCGCCCTACCTGCGGGGGCCCTACGCCAGCATGTACGTCGGCCGCCCCTGGACCATCCGCCAGTACGCGGGCTTCAGCACAGCCGCCGAATCCAACGCCTTCTACCGCCGTAACCTGGCGGCCGGACAGCGGGGCCTGTCGGTCGCCTTCGACCTGGCTACCCACCGCGGCTACGACAGCGACCACGAGCGGGTGACCGGCGACGTGGGCAAGGCCGGGGTGGCCATCGACACGGTGGCGGACATGGAGCGCCTCTTCGAGGGTATCCCGCTGGAGAAGATGTCGGTCAGCATGACAATGAATGGTGCCGTGCTGCCGGTGATGGCCTTCTATATCGTGGCCGCCGAGCGGCAGGGGGTGTCGCCTGAAAAGCTGGGCGGGACGATCCAGAATGACATCCTAAAGGAGTTTATGGTGCGGAACACCTACATCTATCCGCCCGCCCCGAGTATGCGGATCGTGTCGGACATCTTCGCCTACACCGCCGCTCACATGCCCCGCTTCAACAGCATCAGCATCAGCGGCTACCATATGCACGAGGCGGGCGCTCCGGCCGAGGTGGAGCTGGCCTACACGCTGGCCGACGGACTAGCCTACGTACGCGCCGGCGTAGCGGCGGGGCTTGACATCGACGATTTCGCCCCGCGGCTGAGTTTCTTCTGGGGGATCGGGATGAAGCACTTCACCGAGATCGCCAAGCTGCGGGCCGGCCGGCAGCTGTGGGCCGAATTGATGGCCGGCTTCCAGCCCAAGGACCCGAAGAGCTCCATGCTACGTACCCACTGCCAGACCAGCGGGTACAGCCTCACCGAGCAGGACCCCTACAACAACGTGGCCCGCACCGCCATTGAGGCGATGGCCGCGGTATTCGGCGGTACCCAGAGCCTCCACACCAACGCCCTGGACGAGGCCATCGCCCTGCCCACCGACTACAGCGCCAAGATCGCCCGCGACACCCAGCTGTACCTGCAGGACGAACTAGACCTCACCACGGCCGTAGACCCCTGGGGCGGCAGCTACGACCTCGAACGGGAAACACTGCGCCTGATCGACGCCGCCCGCGCCCTCATGCAGGAAGTGGAGGAAGCCGGCGGCATGGTACAGGCCATTGAAACGGGACTGCCGAAGCTCCGCATCGAGGAGGCCTCGGCCGTAAAGCAAGCCGCCATCGACTCCGGCCGCGAGCAAGTGGTGGGGGTGAACGTATTCCGCACCGGGGAGGGCGCCGACTTCGATCTGCTGGAAGTGGACAACGACCGGGTCCGGGAGAAGCAGGTCGCCCAGATCCAGGGGGTAAGAGCATCCCGCGCTGAAGAGGATACCCAACGCAGTCTGCAGGCGCTGACCGACGCGGCGCGGGGCGATGATAACCTCCTCGCCGCCGCAGTGGAGGCTGCGCGCAGCGGTGCTACCCTCGGTGAGATCAGCAGTGCATTGGAGTTGGCCTTCGGGCGGTACCGGGCTACGAGCCAGCTCATCAGCGGCGTATACGGCGGGCATTCCGCGGGCGAGCGCCTGCAGCGGGTGCGGCGGCTGTCGGACCGTTTCCTGGAGCAGCAGGGGCGCAGGCCCCGGATCCTGATCGCCAAGTTAGGACAGGACGGCCACGACCGCGGCGCCAAGGTGATCGCCTCGGGCTTCGCGGATCTGGGATTCGACGTGGACGTGGGACCGCTGTTCCAGACGCCCGCCGAGGCCGCCCGGCAGGCGGTGGAGAATGACGTCCACCTGCTGGGCATCAGTTCGTTGGCGGCGGGCCACAAGACGCTGGTGCCTGAGGTCATCCGTGCCCTGGCCGGGCAGGACGCCGCCGATATCCGCGTCGTGGTGGGCGGCGTGATCCCGCCGGCCGATTACTCTTTTCTCTACGAGCAGGGGGTGGTGGGCATCTTCGGGCCGGGGACTAATATCGCCGCTGCCGCAGAGGAGATACTGGAACTGATGCTAGGCCCCCAGACTCCGGATCCGGTAGAACTCCAATAACCGCTTGGAGTCCCGGTGGGGGTAGAAGCGCGGCTCCACGCCCCATTCGTTGATGTGGATCTGGGGCTCATCGCGGTCGTCCACGTACTTGGCGATCTTGGCGGGGTCGTAGCCCTCGGGCAGGGCGGCAAGGATGCGCTCCTTGGCGGAGGACCATTCTTCCCCCAACTGGCTGCGGATGATGCGGATGTAAACGAGGTCCTCTTCGGTAAGCTTGGGCATGATCGATCGAATGTTACTGGCCAATGGAATGACAAACGTAATCGGGGATGATTCCTGATGCGGCAATTTCCGTTTCCACGCTCTCGAAGCGGGTATTTCCGCTAAGCACCAGGGCGGTGGAGACGCCGTAGGTGTTGCCACCGAGGATGTCGGTGTGGAGGGTATCGCCCACCATAAGGATGTCGGCGGGGGACACGTCGGGCAAGTCCCGTGCCACGCTGTCCAGGGCCATCTGGAACATCTGGGAGGCGGGCTTGCCGAACTTGACGAATTTCCGTCCGAGAACGTACTCCGCGAGCCGCGCGATGCTACCGGTAGCCAGCGCCACCTCGTTGGCCGTGGTGGGGTAGAGGAGGTCGGTGTTCGCGACCACTACGGGCACCTGGCAGTGGCGCAGCAGGTTGATGAGGCGGTTGATATCCACGTTCATGTCGTAGCCTTCGTCGTCGAGGAAGGCTACCGCTCCGATATCGTCGAGGCGGTCGAAGCAAACCTCCGAAATGGGAATGGCCTCCAGGCCCGCCCCGATGATGTAGGCCGCCGAGGTAGGGGTGCCGAGGTAAGCTACCTTTCCCCGCTTCACCTTCTGCTCCAGAAAGTGGCGGGTGGTGGCGCCACTCGTGATGATCTCCTCCGCGGCGATGCCGGGCAGGCCGTAGTGGGCGAGGCGGTCGGCGGCCATGGCCGGGCTACGCGCCGCGTTGTTAGTGAGTACCCGCAGGTGCTTGCCCTGCCGCCGGAGCCGGTCGACCATCTCGAAGGCGCCGGGGATGAGGCCGCAGTGGTTGCGGAGTACGCCGTAGCTGTCGAAGAAGATAACGGGAAATTCAGCCGCCACTTCCGGGAAGGGCGTGATCTTGAGGGAAGCGCTCATAGGTTCAGGGCCCGCAGGATTTTGTCGGTGGATAACTTTTCGTCGAGGGTAGGCAGGTGGATAGTGAGCACCTCGCCCGACAACTTCTTCGCGAAGGAAGGCCGGAAAAAGTACTGCCCCAGTCGGAGTACGTAATTGAGTAGGAAGAAGCGGTAGGCTTCCTTAATGAAGAGCACCTCCGGCCGCGTGAGGGGGAATATCTCGTGGTACGACTGCAGGAAGCTCAGGAAGCGCGGCTCGGTAAGCCGGTCCGCCTCGTAGGTGAAGGCCGTCCGGTCCCCGATCTCGCTTACCACCCGGCTCAGAAAGTAAAAATCCACTACCCGCGTGGATACCCGGAACCAGTCGTAGTCCCACCGGCTGGCCAGCCGCCCGTTCTGGTCGACGCTGAAGTTGCCGATGTTCCAGTCCACGAATACCGGGATCTTCTGGAAGCCGTAGACATTAATCTGGAAGGTGTTTTCCAGGAACCGCCGGCAGTGCTCGGCGATCAGTTCGTAATGATCCGGGAAATCCTTCTTCGCGGAGTTGAGCAGGGCGTTGACGTCGGTGGTCATGTCCCGGTCGCTGCGGGGCAGGGTGTTAGACACCAGCGTGCAGTCGCGGTGGAAGTAGGCCATTTCCCGCCCGAGCTGTTTGACCTGCTCTTCGGTCAGCCGGCGGGGCGGATTTTCCTGGATCTGGATGGGCCGGTAGAAGATGATCCAGGCATCCTGCTGCTCGTCGATGTGGCGGTGGAAGAAAAGCTGGTTCCCCTTCATCAGTCCGCGGCTGAGGAAGTTGGCGTAGCGGACCGGCAGGTTGTTGGCCAGCACGTTGATGATGGTGTGGTCCTCGGCAAAGCCCTCGAAGGAGCCGAAGTAGGTCACCTTGGCGATGAGCACGTTGCCGTCCTCCATCAGCAGTTTGAAGACGTGGTTGGTCGACACCTGGGCGCTGATGTCTTCGATCGAGCGGATGCTGCGCGTATGGTCGTAAGCACGCCACGCGTAGCGCAGGATGTTCTCGTAATTCTTCATGGCGGGTCGGCGCGGCATGCCGGCAAGGTAGTATTCTCCCCCCACACCTGCGCTTGTTCGTCAGCCCAGCTCGAGGTACCGCCGCCGCTCCCAGTCAGTAACCGCGCCGAGATACTGCTGCCACTCCCACTTCCGCGTCCGGACGAAGTGATCCCGGAAGCCGGTCCCCAGCAGGGCCGCCGCCTCCTGGCTGTCCGCCAGCGCCCGAGTAGCCGCGCCGAGGTGGGAGGGCAGGGGCTCTCCCACGGATTGCGCGTAGGCACTGCCCGTCACCGGCGGCGCATCCAGGGTCCAGCCCTCGGCGATCCCGTGCAGTCCGGCGGCCAGCGCGGCGGCGATGGCGAGGTAGGGATTCGCGTCGGCCCCCGGCACCCG
>JBGTHX010000294.1:0-14491 GCA_041746055.1 Lewinella sp.
ACCGGCCACCGTGAAGCCGATGCTCTCCAGGTAGAGTGGCATAACCGGGTACAGCATCTCACTGGCCACGTCGGTGAGCAGGCTCACCGCGCCCAGCAGAAAAACGGTACGGGTGATTATCTTCTCGCGCATGCGCAATCAACCCCTCCGCACATAGGATGTGCGGCTAAAGGGGCTTCGCCATCCGCCACATGCCCCGGTAGCGCGGGAGCATCCGCGGCATCTCCAGGGTGAAGGGCGCCACCCGCCTAAAGCCCAGGCGCTCGTAGAAGGAGATAGCGGCCGGAGCGGAATCCATCGCCTCCAGCCAAAGCCATTCCTCGCCCCGCGTCCGGCATGCCTCTTCCACGAAAGCAATCGCGCCGCGGCCGATGCCCCGGCCCTGTACGGCGGGATCGAGGTACAGGCGGTGCAGTTTCGTGGCGGTGGAGTCCGGCCGGTCCGCCAGCGGGAGTCCAGGCACGAAACGCAAGATGCCCACCGGCTCCCCACCCCACACCATGAAGCGGTAGTCGGCTACCGGATCGGCCAATTCCCGCGCTACGTTGGCGGAGCCGTACTGGCTCTCCACATACCAGTCGCCACCGTCGGGCCAGAGATATGCATATACCGGGGGGTAGATGCGCTTCATCAGCGACAACAGTGCGGGCTGATCCGCGGCCGTGATCGGGTGGAAGCGTAGTTCTTCGTAGGTGTGGTCCATAGCGGCTAGCCGGCCTGGTCAATCCACCAAGCCCGGGCCCGCTGCAGGGCGAGGCGCACGATCCGCGCGCGGTCCTCTTCCGGCCGTTCCTCGCGCAGCTGCTTGGCGATCTCGAGGGCCTGCTGCCGGAGCTCGGGTTCAAAGTCGTCCCAGTCGTCCCCGAAGTCGGCGGCGGTGATCGGATCCGTAGGTTGTTGGCTGGGCATGATCGAAGGGCTTTACCCAAATAAAGGTCATCAAGGGGCGATTGGTGCAGAAGGCGGGTGCGGTAATTTTGTCAGACATTGGATGTCTGACAGATCGTCAGTCTTCAACCAAGCCCCGCGGTTACGCGTCTTCCCCCAAATCCGTGCGCCCATGAAGTGTTTCCTCCCCCTGCTGCTATTGGTCTTCCTCGCGGCTTGCGCGGCCGATCCCGCCCCGGCCGATACGCCATCGACCGAACCTACGGCCGCATCGCCCCATAGCGCCCGTATCGCCGCCGCCCGGGAACGCCTCGGCACCGGCGCCACCGCCCAAAAAGTGCTGCGGGCCATTGACGCCCACGGCGGCCTCGAAGCCTGGTACGGTAACGGCCCGCTGTATTACCACTTCAACTACCAGCCACTCGATGACGGCTCACCCCGCAACACCCTCGCCTACAACGATTACGTGAACAGCCGGGCCGTGCACCTGCTGGCCGGTGACACGACCCAACGCTTTGGCTTCGACGGACAAGATGCCTGGTCGGGGACCGGCGAGCGGGTTGACGGTATGAGCCCCCGTTTCTGGTCGCTCACGCCCTATTATTTCGTAGGACTACCCTTCGTGCTGGCCGACGAGGGCATCCGATTCGACTCCCTGCCCGCCGCGGAACTCGACGGCACCCCCTATGACCTGGTGCGGGTGAGCTACGAAAGCGGTACCGGCGACGCCGACGGCGACTTCTACGTGCTCTACCTCAATCCCGAAACCGGACAACTCGATGCCCTGCGCTACGTGGTTTCCTACCCGGGCTACTTCCCCGACGGCGGCCACACCCCCGAAAAGCTGATGAAGATCACGGGCAAAACGAAGGTCGACGGCGTCACCCTGCCCACCGGCTATACCACTTACTGGTGGAACGAGGACGAACTGAGCGAGCCGATCACGGACATTCAGGTTACTGACTATGCCTTCCGGCCGGACCTGGCCGAAGACTTCTTCACGCGGCCGGATTCCGCGCAAGTGTTCAACGACCTGCCGGAATAGGGGCCGCCCCGCCTATCTTAAGCCCATGAATATCTTTCACCTGATCGCGCTGCTGGTCGTCTTCGCGGCCACCTTTTCCTACCTCAACACCCGCTTCCTTCGCGTGCCCGCCACGATCGGACTCTTCGTGTCGGGTACGCTGTTTTCCGTGGTCATCCTGATCCTCGGTAAGTTTTATCCGGAAATTCTGGCCTACGACCGGCAACTGCTGGAGCAGATCGACTTTTCGGAGTTCCTGCTCGAGGGGATCCTGAGTTTCTTGCTTTTCGCCGGCGCCATCAACCTCGATCCCGATGAGCTGCGCGCGCAGCGGGGTCCGATCCTGCTATCGGCCTTCGGGGCTACCCTGCTGTCCGCAACGCTGGTCGGGGGGATCACCTATTTCGTGTTGTCGCTACTAGGCACCCCCATCCCGTTCCTTCACGCCCTGATTTTCGGGGCCCTGATCTCCCCCACCGACCCCGTGGCCACGCTCGGAATCCTGGAGCATACCTCGATCTCCGAATCCCTGAAGACCAAGATCGCCGGCGAGAGCCTCTTCAACGACGGCCTGGGTTACGTGGCCTTCCTCATTCTTACTCGAATCGCCTCACCCGTGGCCGGCGCGGAGGCCGTCACGGGCTGGTCCATCGGGCTGCTTTTCGTCCAGGAAGTATTCGGGGCCCTGATCATCGGCTACGTGTTGGGCAAGTTGGTTTCCTACGCGCTGTCGACCATCGACAATTACCAGACCGAGGTGCTCATCACCCTCGCCATGGTGCTGGGCGGCTATGCCCTGGCCAACGCCTTCCACATCTCGGGGCCGCTCACGGTGGTCATCGGGGGCATCCTGCTCGTACGCGGTGTGCGCGAGCGGGGCGGGGTATCGGACGTGACCCAGGACTACCTGGTCAAATTCTGGGAGCTGGTCGACGAACTGCTCAACGCCGTACTCTTCCTGCTCATCGGCCTGTTCATCCTGCAGGTGGAGTTCCACAGCTACATCCTCATCGCCGGCCTCATCGCCATTCCGGTAGTGGTGCTGTCCCGCTTCGTGTCCCTCAAGCTGCTGATCGCCTCCGTACGGCGGCGCTACCCCTTCGAGCGGCACGCGGCCACCATCATGACGTGGGGCGGACTGCGCGGCGGCATCTCCATTGCCCTGGCCCTAAGCCTCGCGCCGGAGATCAGTAAGGACCTGATCCTCGGCATCACCTACATCGTGGTGCTCTTCTCCATCGTGGTGCAGGGCCTTACGCTGCAGGGGCTGGTCAAGCGGCTGCAGGACGAAACCCACGAGCCGCCGCCCCCCACTGCCTAATTGGTACCGAACAGTCCCAGGTCGAAGGAAAGGTCCCTGCGGTCCTCCACCCCCTTCACCCGTACCGTGATCGTGTTCTCCCCCGCCTTCAACTTGCCGAGGGCGTCGTCGATCCGCCGCACGGTGTAGTGCCCGAAACCACCGCCGCCTACAGGCACGTCCATCACCTGCTCCCCGTTGAGGAAGACCGTAAAGTCCACGTTCCGGTTGATGAATTCGGCGTAGAGATGGGCGGGCGTCCGGTCCGCCCGGAACGTCCGCGTCAGGTAGAGTGTGCGCTCGGCATCCCAGCCGGTACCCTTAGGCTGGAAGAAGTCGGCGTAGGTGTTGAAGGGTCCGTTCACGGTGCGCAGTTCGGCGGTTTCAGGCAGCCTTCCGTCGCTCAGCAATTCCCCCTCTTCCGAGGCCGTCATACGCCACAGTTGCGGCGCTTCCTCCGAGGTGGTGAGGAGGGCCAGTCGGCGGGGCGCGGGTGCGTAAAGGTCTTCGAACAGCGCGGGGGCGGTCAGGGTATCCAGCTTCATCACCTTCCGGTCGTAGGTCATCAGGCCGTTGACCTCGCCCTCCACGTCGGTGGTCTGGGTGTAGACGGCTGCCGATAATCCCTTGGCACGTAAGCCTTCCAGTCCTTCGATCAGGGATTTGAATCCCGCGTTAAGTTCTTCCTGGTTGGTAAAGCTCTGGTAGCCCCAGTTGCGCTTGTCCCACCAGAGGTGGTCGGCCACCACCAGCCCCAGTCCACCGAATTCCCCGAGTACGGAGGCGCGGTCGGTTTCGGGTGCTTCCATGCCGGGCCCCGGATAGAGGTGGGCATCGTACAGGTCACCGGCTCCGCGGTCGGTCCAGCCGCTCGGGGCGTCTACCAGGCGGGAGGGATCGTAGCTCTTCGTCCAGTCGGCGATCCGCTCGGTATCGTACTGTCCCCAGCCCTCGTTGAAGGGTACCCACACCACGATACTGGGAAAGTCGTAAAGGGCATCGATCATCTCCCGGTACTCCCGCTCGAAGTGGACCCGGTCGGGGAAGGGCTGCCGGGCGTCGGTAGCGGCCTCGGGGGCTACGAAGGTGCGGTCGTTGATGTAGCCGCTGGGCATATCCTGCCACACCAATACGCCGAGGGTATCGCAGGCGTGGTAGAAGGTGGCGGGCTCGGTCTTGACGTGCTTGCGCAGCATGTTGAAGCCCCACTTTTTGGTCATCTCGATGTCGAAGACCATAGCCTCCGGTGTCGGCGCGGTATAGAGACCGTCGGGCCACCAGCCCTGGTCCAGGGGGCCGAACTGGAAGTAGGGCGCCCCGTTGAGCAGCATTACCGTATGACCGTTGGCGTCCTTCCCCAGGCTGATCTGCCGCATCCCGGTATAGCTGCCCACTTCATCCACGGTAGTGGTACCCCGCAGCAGGGTCACCGTCACCGGGTAGAGGTAGGGGTCCTCCGGCGACCACAGGTGAGGACTGGGCAAGGGTACCCGCACCGAAGCCGAAGTGGCACCGGCGTAGAGGGAGACGTTCTCGCGCGCCACTTCTTCTCCGTCCGCGTCCCGGACCACTACCCGGGCGGTGTAGTCGGCAGTAAGGGCGGAAGTAATGAGCGCTACGTCCACCGCTCCGTCATCGAGGTTGGGGGTAAGTTTTACGTCCATGAGGTGATCGGTGGGCACAACCTCCAGCCAGGCCGTCTGCCAGATTCCGGTGACGGGGGTGTAGAAGATGCCGCCCGGCGCGTTGACCTGCTTGCCGCGGGGTTGCAGACCGGCGTCCGTCGGATCCCACACGCGTACCTCCAGTACCTGCGTTCCCCGCCCCCTCAGGTAGGGGGTCACGTCAAAGCTGAAGGGGGTGTACCCGCCCTCGTGGCCCCCTGCGACCTGTCCGTTCACGTAGATGGTGGCCTGGAAATCCACCGCGCCGAAGTGCAGCAGTACGCGCTCTCCGGCGGGTAGCCGGGGCAGCGTAAATTCCCGGTGGTACCACAGGTACTGGTCGGTTCCCACCAGTTTTTTGACCCCACTGAGCGCGGACTCCACGGCGAAGGGGACCAGGATCTTGCCGTCCCAGCGTTTGGGTGGATTGGGGTAGGTTTTCTGGGTGATGGAATAATCCCACTGCCCGTTCAGGTTGATCCAGTCACCGCGGGTCATCTGGGGGCGGGGGTAGACGTTCCAGGGCTGGTCGCGGTCCACGCCGTCGGTCCAGGGAGTGGATAATGCAAAATCCAGTACCCCACCTTCCTGGGCGGATAGCACGAGGGAAAACAGGAGCAGAAACAGAGGGAGAGAAATACGCATGGCTGGCCGGTCGACTTGGTGGGCTTGCCAATATAAGCTTCTACGGTTCCGCACATCCTATGTGCCTCACATCCGATGTGCGGTACGCACCGCGGCCAGGCCGCCGCCGCGGGCCACACGGTCCCGCTTCAGCACGCTGAGAAATTCCGGACTGATGCCCAGGCAAGAGGCGATGAGCTTCTGGGATACATTCTGCTCCAGCTCCGGGTCAAGCGCCACCTGGCTGTTGATCGCGGCAAGCAGTAGTTCCGTGGGTCAGGATCGGCTGATCCGCTCCAAGGTACTTCTGCTCGCCGCGACTGCCTAGCGCAGCAGGGTGATGTAGCCCGACTTGGCGATTACGCCCCTTTCGTTGGGCATGCCCGTCCAGGTACGGCCGTTCATGAAGCGGGCCCGGTGGACGCGCCATACGTAGGTACCCGGTTTGGCGGGCTGTCCCTGGTAGGTGCCGTCCCACGCCTCGACGGGAGACCCCTCCCCGTCCAGGGTATCGGATTCCCACACCAGCTGTCCGGTACGGGAGTAAACGCCGATGTAGAAGTCTTCGAGTCCGATGCCCTTTGGCTTGAAGACGGCCTGCTCGTCGACGGTGTTATCGTCCGGGGTGAAGATGTTGTGGATGAACAGGCCGACCAGCAGATCGAGCTCCACGGGCTTGGCTACCGTGTCCTGGCAGCCGTAGGCGTTCTCGATCCAGTGCCAGACCGTCTTGTCCACGCTGGTCATGTAGCGGTGTACCGGATCCCGTTCCTCGCTGTCGTGCCCGTCCCCGAAGTCCCAGCCGAAGCGCACGGCGTCGTCACTCGATTCATCCGTAAACTGCAGCGTGTTCATCGGTTGGCCGGGCGCGTTGTCGAAGTCGAAGTCGGCAAAGGGCCGCGGATAGATCTCGACGAAGTTGCGCGCCACGAGCGTATCGGCGCAGCCGCTGGCGTTGCCCGCGATCACGGTGACGTCGTAGCTGCCCGGGTCATCGAAGCGGCGCGCAAAGTTGGCCTCCTCGCTGGTGTAGCCGTCCGAGAAGGACCACCGGATATAATCGGTGTGGGAGCTCACGCTGGTGAAGGGCATCTCCCCGGCCGTACAACCGGCGGTGTCGGGGATGCTGAACTGGGCCACCGGCTCGCCATAGATCGCTATCGGGGCCGAAGCCTCGGCCGTACAGCCGTAGGCGCTGGTGGCCGTGAGGCGCACGTTGTAGGTGCCCGCCTCGGTATAGGTCACGCAGGGGGCGTTGATGCCCGTGGTCTGTCCGTTTCCGAAGTCCCAGGCGTAGCCCTTCCCGCCGGTGGTTCCGTTGGTGAAGCATACCTGCTGGGGCAGGCCGCAGGCCTTGTCCGCCTCGGCGGTAAACGCCGCTTCGGGCAGGGCGTGCACTACTACCGGCGCGAAGGCCGTATCCCGGGCGCAACCGTAGTCGTCACGCACCGTAAGGCGCACGACGTACTCCCCGGGGATGCGGTACGTATGTCCGGCGGGGCGGGCGCCCACGGCGGTGTTGCCGTCGCCGAAGTCCCACACGTGGGTACCGGATCCGGGCTCCAGGCTGGAGGCCTGCACCGCGAGGGGCGCACAGCCGCTGGTTTCATCCAGGACGAAGTCGGCGCGGGGCAGGGCGCGGATGGTCACGGTCCGGGTAAAGGTACCCGGGCAATCCGCTCCGGGGACGCTGGCGGTCAGGGTCACGGTGTAAGTGCCCGGACCGGGGAAGACGTGCCGCGGATCAGAGGTACCCTTCTCCGTCTGTCCGTCACCGAAGTCCCAGCGCAGGCCGGTCACGTTACCGGAGGTATTCTCGAAGGCCACGGTGTCGCCCGCACAGCTCATTTCGGCTACGGCGAAGGAGACTTCGGGGGCGGGATAGACCGTCACCGGCAGTGAATACTGTTGCCGCGCACAGCCGTTGTCGGCGGTCAGCGTAACGGTGTAGGTGCGTACGGCCCCGCTGGTGTTCCGGAAGGTGTGCACGGGGTTCTCCTCCGCCGACACGGCCCCGTCACCGAAGTCCCAGGAGTAGGACACTCCGGTCTCCGGACGGGTCGCGTTCGTGAAGCCGACCTCGAAGGGGCCACAGCCGCTATCCGTATCCGCGGTGAAGCGGACGTCCAGCTGGCTCGGCCGTACCGTCACCCGTTGGTGCAGACTGTCGGTGGCACAGGCATTGGCGACCACCAGCATGACGTCGTAGTCGCGATTCTCGGTGCCTGCGGCTGAGAAGGTGCGTGCGGCGGGGCGGGCTTCCGAGGAGAATGCCTCGCCGTCCACGTACCAGGTGTACTGCAGGCCGGCACCGAGGGAACGGTTATCGAAAGACACCCGCAGATCGGAGCAGCCCGTGGTGTCAGACAGCACGAAATCAGCCCGCGGCGCGGTCGTTACCGTCACCGGCAACGTGTAGCTATCCGTACCGCAGGAATTGCTGACGCGGAGGGTCACGCGGTAGGTGGTATCGGTCAGGCCCGCCGCGAAGCGAACGGGAGCGGGATCCTCCATGCGGCTGGTCGCTCCGTTACCGAAGTCCCAGTAGTAGGTGGTACCGGCCCCACTGGAGGTGCTGCCGTTGATCAGGCGGTAGGGCTCGTCCGCACAGGCCTGGGCACCTTCGCCGACGAAGGAGGCTTCCGGCGGCGCGCTTACGCGCAGCTGTCGCACCACGGTATGGCTACAGCCGGCGGCATTCGTGGCCGTCAGTTCGATGGTGTGGATGCCGGGGGTGTAGAAGGTGAGGTCCAGGTTGCGCTTCCGGACGGGCGGCTCGTCGGCGTAGCGCCAGACGTATTCGAGGGTACCCGTACCGGCAGCCGAGAAGGACACCGGCTCCCCGAGACACACCTCGTCGGGTCCGAGGATCTGGACCACCGGTTTGGGCTGCACCTGGACGGTGAAGTCCACGGAATCGGAGCACGTCATGCCGGAAGGCCGGTAGAAATAGGTCAGGGTATAGGTGCCCGCGCCCAGGCTGTTGGGGTTCATTACGCCGGCGGGGTCGGTGACGCCGGGTCCGCTGTACCAGCCACCAGTGGGGCGGCCGTTGTCCAGCACGAAGGAAGTCTCGGTTTCGCAGACCTCCAGCACGCTGGCGGTCAGGGTGACCTCGGGACGTTCAATGACCACCACTTCCTGGTAGGCCGTGACCGAGCAGGCCCCGGATACGTAGGTGTAGGCCAGTACCGTAGTGCCGGCACCGGCTGCCGCGGGGTCGAAGTAGCCGTCGGGCGTCACGATACCCGGGCGTCCCCGGGCGTCTTCCCAGTTGCCTCCGGCCGGGCTCGGCTCGGAAAGGCTATAAAGGCCATCCAGGATACAGACCGTATCCCGGCCGCCCAGCACCACTTCCGGACGGGGATCGATCGTGAAGGTCTGCGAAGCGGTATCCGTGGCGCAGCGGCCGTAGCCCACCAGGGCGACGGTGTAGGTACCCGGGGCGGTGTAGCGCACGTCGCGGGGAGCCGTTTCGGTAGTAGTTTCCGTTACCGCCCCCGGGAAGTACCAGCGTAGGGAGTCGTACTCCGCGGCGTGAGTGAAGGTGGCCTGGGGGGTGATCCGGGCCTCTTCGCAGTAGTCCGCGATGGGGTCCAGCCGGAGCGCCGGACGGGGCCGGACGGTGACGGTTTCGGTCCAGGTTACCGGGGCACACAGCCCGTTGTCCAGTTCGGCCACGATGGTGTAGTCGCCGGGGGCGCTGAACGAGAAAGTAGGTGTCGCCGAGCGGTCGTCGTCCATGAAGGCCGTCGCGGCGGGGCTTACGGACCAGCGGTAGGTCAGGTCACCCACAGTACTATTGATCACGCTCGCTTCGGTAGCGTCCGCAAGGCAGAGTTCAGGGGTAGAGAGCTGGATATCCGCGACCGGCGTATCGCTCAGGTAGAAGGTGTCCCGGTCGGTTGCCGTACCGCAATCGCCGGTAGCGGTCACGGCCACAAAGTATCGGCCGGGTGCCAGTTCCACCGCGTCGGGAGTGAACTCGGTGCTGCTGAATACGGCCTGTCCGTCGGCGTCCGTCACGGACCACAGTAAGCCCGTAGCGTTAGCGTAGGTAGCGGAGAGGTTTATGGTGGCGGGTCCGCAGGCATCGGGGGTCGGTACCAGGAGTATCGAGGGTCCTTCGCCCACGGTCAGGGTGGTATCCCGGACGCCGATGCCGCAGGGGCCGTTGTCGACTGCGAGGCGGAGGGTATAGGTACCCGCTGCCTGATCGTCGGCCAGGCGGAAGGTGGCCGGGGTACCCGATACGCTGGACAGCAGGTCGCCCGCCGGATCGAACAGTTGAAAGGTCACGCTGCCGGGATCGTTACCGCCGCCGTCGGTGGCGGTGAAACTGTCCCCGGGGCAGAACCGATCGGCGTCGAGGAGCAGGTCCGGACGCGGAGGTTCATTGACGATGAAGGTGTCCCGGACCACGATCCCCGGCGCCGCGCACCGGCTGTAGGCCGTGGCTGAAAATACGTAGGTCGCCGGACCCGTCAGGTCGATCGGGGAAGACCGGTGCCCTCCCGCGTAGACCGTGGCACCCGCGTTCCCGCCCGACAGCACTCGGAGAGTCCAGCGGATAGAATCGTAGCGAAGGGTATCGCCGCCGTAGGTCACTTCGGGGCTCACGGAAGTGATGCCGCAGCCGTCGGGCAGTTCGGTGATCACCACGGTGGGTGCCCCCTCTACGAGGATGGAATAGTTGATCGTATCACTAAAACAGGCTCCGTCGGTGACTACCGCGGATATGGTATAGGTGCCCGCCGCCCCGTCGAACCGGAAGTCCGGCTCCGCGGCGGTCGGATCACTGATGGTAGTTCCGGCGGAGGGAGTGATCTGCCAGTCGTAAGCCAGGTTATTCCCGGTAGAGGTATTGATCGCGGAAATGCTGCCACCGGTGCATACCGCCGTATCGGAAAGTACGATATCGATGGTGGGGGAAGCGGTCCGGTCGAAGGTTTCCGTCTCCGTGAATGTGCCGCAGATGCCGTAGACCCGGAGGCTGACCGTCAGGTCGCTGCCGTACTCGGCAAGGGCCACCCAGGAGGGATCCAGGTCGGTAGAGGTGGCCGGTACGCTCCCCGCAGGGAAGGTCCAACGCACTGAATCGATGCCCGAATAATCGCCGTAATCGGCTTCGGGGTCGAAGCCGTCCGCGTCACAGGACACCTGAATGGGCAGAATATCGACGGTCGGCGCAGGCACCAGGGTGATGAGGGTATCCCAGGTCAGGTCACCGCAGCCGGGGGTCGAGACCGTAGCACTGAGGGTGTAATCCCCGGCAGCGGCATCGGTGCCGAAGGTGAAGACCGGGGCAGCCTCATCCGAAGTGGCGTACCCGGTACCCCCTGCGTCGGTAACGGTCCACGCATAGCCGTTGGCCACTCCGGTAGTGCCGTTGAGTATCGTCACTTCGGTAGCGCCGTCGTGGCAGTAGACCGTGGTGGCGACCGAGAGGTCGGGCGACCGGCCGTCGTGGACGGTAAAGGTCTGGGACACCGTTGCGATACCACAGTCGTTTTCCGCGATCAGCGAGAGCGTGTAGGTCCCCGGCACGTCGACCGTGATGGACCCGGGATCGGCCGTGGTGGCGACGATGGTGGCCGAGGAGCCGTCGGTGAGTTCCCAGCGAACGGCCGTTAGCGGAGCCAGACCGAGGTCGTATACCGGCGTGAAGGTCGTCTGGTCACAGGCGTCGGCGATCGGCTCCAGGGTGACGGCGGGACCGTCCTGTACGACCACCGCAAGCGTAGCCCGGGCCGGCGGGCAACCGTTACCGGAGGCCGTCAGCGTCAGTTCGTGGGTACCCGCGGGCACGCCGGTGAAGAACACTTCGGGCAGCTCGGCGGTCGGGTCGCTGAAGGTGATGGCGGGATCGGAGGCCGTCCAGCGGTAGCGGAGGTCTGCGCCCGTTACCGATCCGGTGACGGTCAGGCGATCCCCGGTACACAGGGTATCGCGCGGAAGAGCGACCGCGATCACCGGCGGGGTGGAGACTACGAAGCTCTCTTCTACCGTAGTCGCGCCGCAGGCCGTGAAGGCGGTGAGGCTGATCGTGTGGTTGCCGGGCTCGTAGCGCACTTCCGGGGGAGTGGGCCCGGTATAGGTGGAGGGCGGCGAAGCGGTGGGGAAGCTCCAGACGTAGGTAGTAATGGGCGAGCTGCAGTCGGCCCGCGTAGCCGTAAAGGCTATGGGCTGGGCGCCGCAGAGGGTATCGACCGGAGTGATGGTGAGTTCGGGCTTGCCGAGCAGCATGACGCGCTCGCTGTAGCTACTGCTGCTGCTGGTGCCGCAACTGCTAATCACCTCCAGGGTAAGGGTGTAAGCGTCGGTGCGGGTGAGTTCGATCACGGGTTCCCGGCTGCTGGCGGTGGTACCCTCGATGAAGGCGTATCCGTCGGAGCCGCAGTTGGTGGCGTCGGGAGTGACCGTCCAGCGGACTTCCGCGGGCGAGCAGGCGTCCAGGTCATTGGTGAGGTTGCGGGGGCGCAGGATCAGGCCGGTCACCTCGCAGGCGTCCGTGGGATCCACGATAAAGTTGGCGACCGGCTGGGCGCGGACGCACACGGTCGTCTCATCGCTGTCGGAGCAGCCCCCTTTGGAGGTATAGGTGTAAGTGACGGTGTAGGTGCCGGTGGCGTCGGCGAGGAAGGTGCCGTCCTCGGCGACGTGGTCGCCGGACCACTTACCGCGCTTACCGCCCGTGAGCGGCGTGCCGCTCAGCTGGATCGGCTGATCGACGCAGGCTTCCCGCGCCGGACCGGCATCCACGACGGGCACGGGGTGCACCCGTACCCGGATGGTGTCGGAGGCGTCGCAGCGGCCGGCGGGGTCGGTGCCGTACACGACCACGGTATAGTCACCGGGCTGGTCGTGGGTGAAGGTCACTTCCGGGCCGCTGGTTCCGGATAGGTAGTCGCCGGTCCAGGCATAGGTGGAACCGCCGGTGGCGGTGAGGGTCACGGAATCACCGACGCAGACGTCGGCGTCTCCGGCCACCACTTCGATGGGGGCCAGTTCTTCCACGACCACGGTGTAGGCAGCGGACACGGAACAGCCGAGGGCATTGGTGGCGGTTACGGTGTAGTCGCCGCTCATGGCGGCGGTGGCGTAAGGTCTGGTCCAGGAGGCAGTGCGCGCCTCGAAACCGTCGGGGCCCGTCCAGTAGAAGGTCAACCCGCCGCCGCCGGATTCCAGATTGGCGGTGATGGCGGCGGCTTCGCAGGTCTCCTGGGTCACCGTGATGGTGGGCAGGGAGGCCTCCCCGAAGATCCGGAAGGTTTCCGAGGTCGTGGCCATACCGCAGCCGTTGGACACCGTCACCGAGATGGTGTAGGTGCCGGGCCGGTCGAAGGTGAGGGGGCCGGGATCGGCACTGCCGGAGTCCCCGCCCGTACCGCCGCCGAAGTCCCAGCTGTAGGTGGGCGGATCGGAGCAGTCGAAGTTCATGTCCAGCACCGGGGTCAGGGTGACCGGTCCGAGCATACAGGTATCGGGAATCTCTTGGATGGCCAGATCGGGTGATCCGGCCACGGTGATGTTCTGGTAGCTGGTATCGCTGCCGCAATCGTTGGTGGCTATGAGTCCGAGGCGATAGACGCCGCTGGAGTCGAAGCGGATGCGGATATTCCGGTCGGTAAGGCTTGCATTTGAGGAGCTTCCCCCGCCGAGCAGGGTGTAGCCGGAATTGGTCGAACCGCAATCGGCCGGCAGGTAGTCCACCAGCCACTCGAAGGTCATCTCGCCCCCGCAGTTGACGGGGGTGTGGGAATTATTGGTCGTAGTGATCGTCACCGGGGTACATATCTCCGGGTCCTCGTTCACCGCTTCGAATTCACTGACGGGGGGCGCGAGCACACAGATATTCTTGGTCATCGGCGGGGAGCTACAGGCGTTGGAGTATTTCGGCGTATAGTACAGGGTGATGGTATACTCCCCGGCCTCCAGGAAGCGGATGTCGAGACCGTCCTCGTCCGAGAGCGAGCCCGACACGATCTCGTACTGCGAGGGGTCGGCTGAGATCACCCACTGCGTCAGCATGTCGAAGCTACAGCCATTGCCTACCGCGTAGAGGGCGGGTTCAGACTCATTACGGACGCTGATCACCCCACCCTCACACGTGGTCTCATCGGCGCTGAAGTCCATGATCGGCACCTTGTTGGCACGGATGATGGTGCCCCCCGACTGCGTGAAGCAGGGGTTGGTGGCCTCGAAGTAAATATTGAAGTAGTTATTGCTGGTCTCGGCACTCTCGCACGGGCTCTTGGTGAGGTGGTAGACGTACTCCGCCGGCGGCGGGTGGTTGAAGTAGGAGGTATCACCCAGTCCGTCGTTGACCCACACCTTGTAGGTGGTGCCGGGGGGGTTCTGCTCCGTACCGGAGATCTTAAAGCGCACGTCCTCCGGGACGCACGCGATCTGGTTGCTTACCGGCACGATGTTGCCGCCGGGGTTACTGCCGTAGAAGAAGGGAAAGGTGTCCTGCGCCCAGCAACCGTTGGCGCCGCGGACCGAGAGTACGATGTCGTAGAGCCCCACCTCATCGTAGGTGTGGCCGGTGCCGTCGGCCAGGTCGGCCGCGTCGTAGGGGGTCGTACCGTCACCCCAGTCGATGGTGTAGCGGGTATTGGTGGCTCGGGTGGAGGAGGTGTTGCTGATCAGCAGTTCGTAGCTGTGGTCGTCGCTGGGTGCACAGTTCACGAAATTATAGATACCCAGGCTTTCGATGGACGGATCAGGCAGTTCTTCGGGACTTACGGTGACGCGCCGCGTCACCGTATCCGGCACGCAGCTTCCCCCGGTGATGAGGGTGACGTTGAAGTTATAGGTGCCGGGCGTCTCGACGTCGAAGATGTGGGTCGGGCTAAACTCCGTGGAGGTCTGGCCGTCCCCGAAGTACCACTTTAGGGTGCCCATCGGCAGACTGGCCGGGGCGAACTGGATTTCGTTGCAGGAGGTGGCACGGAAGGTAAAATCGGCCGGGCACCGCTGGCCGTACAG
>JBGTHX010000295.1:0-2844 GCA_041746055.1 Lewinella sp.
GGCGAAGGAAGAAGCTATCCGCATCTCCATCAAGGAGATCGGCCTCGCGACGCTGCTCACCTCCCTCACCACCGCGGTGGGCTTCGCTACCCTGCTCACCAGCCGAATCAACCCCATCCGCGACTTCGGGATCAATGCCGCCATCGGGGTGATGATCGCCTACCTGACGGTGATCCTGTTCACCACCGCGCTGCTCAGCTATCTCTCGGTGGACCAGATCGTCAAGATCGGCCGACAGCAGGCTTTCTGGGACCGCCTCCTCGAGCGTACCTACCAGTTCACCCAGCGCCGGGCCACCGCGATCCGGGTGGGCATGGTAGTGACCGTGATGCTCTGCGCCTTCGGCATCTCGATGATTACTACCAACTACCGCATCGAATCCACGCTGCCCAAAAACCGGAAGGTCACCGAGGATTTCCGCTTCTTTGAACGGGAACTGAGTGGCTTCCGCCCCTTCGAGCTGGCCGTCACGGTCCGCGACAGCAGCCGGGTGACCGACTTCAACGTCCTCACGGAGATCGGCAAAATTGAGGACCACGTCAAGGCCTTCCCCTTCGTGCAGAGCACGGCCAGCATCACGGCCGTCTACCGCAGCATCAACCAGGCCTTCAATAACAACCGACCGGACGCCTACGTCCTGCCGGCCACTGAAGCCCGCTACCGGCAGTACCGCACCCTGGCCGAGCGGGTGCCCGCCGTCAACCTAAACCTCCTGGTGAGCCGCGACCGGCGCAAAGCCCGCATCACCAGCCGCCTCGACGACATCGGGGCCGACAGCATCAAGGTATTCCTCGCCAATACCCAGGAGTGGATCGCCGAGAATGTGGACACCTCCCTGGTCGACATCCGCTCCACCGGTACCGGATTGATCATCGACAAGAACGCCGAGTACATCCGCAGCAACCTCCTCCAGGGACTGGGCCTCGCGATCGTGATCGTCTGCGTCCTCATGGCCCTACTTTTCCGCAACTGGCGCATGCTCATCGTCAGCCTCATCCCCAACCTCTTGCCGCTGCTCATCGCCGGGGCCATGCTCGGCTACCTGGGCATCGAACTGGAAGCCGGTGTCAGCATAGTGTTCGCCATCATCTTCGGCATCGCCGTCGACGACACCATCCACTTCCTCTCCAAGTACAAGCTCGCCCGCCGCCGCGGCCTCGACGTCCAGGAAGCCATCCACCTCACTTTCCGCGAAACCGGCAAGGCCATCGTGCTTACCTCGGTGGTCCTCTTTTTCGGCTTCCTCGTCATGCTCTTCAGCATCAGTCCCCCGAGTGTCACCATCGGCCTGCTCATCAGCCTCACCCTCGCCAGCGCACTGATCTGCGACCTGCTGCTGATCCCCTTACTGCTTCGCTGGCTGGACAGGTAGGAGTTAAATAGTACGGTAGTCCCGCACTACACGCAACAAGACTACCCGACCACAGTACTACAAGACTACCGTACTAAATTACTACTTCCTCCCTCCCACCATGATATACTGGTAGTCCAGGGAAGTATTGTCCGTGGAGATGATCTCGAAGCCGGCACGTTCCAGCATGTGGGCCAGGTCGTTGATACCGATGCGATCGGCGGGGTCGGGGCCCAGGGGGGTATCTTCCTGCTTCCAGTCCACGATCACGACCCGGCCATTGGGGCGCAGGGCAGGAATGAGCTTGTGGAGGTAGGCCTCCGGGTTGTCGATGAGGTACAGGGTATTGACGAAGAGGACGATGTCGACCTCACGGTCGGCCAGCAGGGGATCGTCGGGGAGGGCGAGGCGGGGTTCGAGGCGCGACTGCAGGTGGGCGGGTAGTTCGGTGAGGCGCACCGTGTCCAGGTAGTCGATCCAGCGCTGGTCGATCTCCACGGCAATGACGCGGTCCGCCAGCGGGGCCAGGCGACGGGCGAAGAATCCCTCTCCCGCTCCGATATCGGCGATCACCTTTTCCTCGATGTCTCCTAGGGCATCGATGACCACGCCGGGCTTTTGCCAAACGTGGCGCTCCCGCTCCTCGTCCTCCAGCTCCGGTCGGGCGTACACATCCTCCGAAGGGGGCACGGGGCCCTTCTCTTCCCCGCAGGCGAGGGCGATCAGCACAATCAACAGAAGGTAGTAAGGTCGCATGCGGGTTAAATGGCGGGGGCAAGATACGCCCGCCCCACCAATGCCCTAGAGCCCCGCCGTGCACAGGTCGCGCATGAGGCCGTAGATGAGCCCGTTCACCTCGATGCTGCGCAGGGTATGATTATTGACGGCGATACTGAAGGCCAGCCGCCGCCCGTCGGGGCGGTCCACATAACCGGCGTAGCAGCGTACGGCGTTTACCGTGCCGCTTTTCCCGTGCACCCGTCCCTGGGCGACCGTACCGCGCAGCACGTTGCGCATGCTGCCGCTTTCCCCGGCTACCGGAATGCTCTCGATCCACCGTCCGGCGCCGGCCTGGCTGACCAGGAAAGCGGTCATGAAGGAGGGCGGAAAGAAATTGCGGGTGTCCAGTCCGCTACCGTCCCGCAGGTTGACTCCGTCGGTCTTCACGCCCTGCCGCTCCAGCCAGTCGATCACGATATCCGTAGAGCTCGGCATATCGGCGTAGCCGCCCGCCGCCAGGTTCATTTCGCGCAGCAGGGCCTCGGCGTAGAGGTTCACGCTGCGCATATTGGTGCGGTCCACGATCTCGCTCAGGTAGGGCGAGAAGCGCTCGTCGATCACGTTCTCCTCCGGCCGGGCCGGCGGGCCCACGGTACGGTTGGTGGCCGGCGTGCCGGTGACGTCCACGCCCGCCCCCTCGAGCGCCTCGGTAAGCAACTGGGCGGCCAGCAGGGCCGGATCGGGGATCGACCCCTCGATGCTGAAGCTACCGG
>JBGTHX010000296.1:0-6872 GCA_041746055.1 Lewinella sp.
CTCGGGGAGGGCGGAGCGGCCGCGCGGGCGGCGGCGGCCATCGTGGCGGGATAGTTTCTTAGGCGTTGCCGAAGATCACGAGCAGGGCGTAGATCAGTCCCGGCAAGTAGAACAGCAGCGTCAGCAGCAGCGCGATCCAGAACTTGCTGGTGAGCTCACCCTCGTAGAGGAGCACGCCGAGGGGCGGGAGCAGGATGGTGACGATGACGAGGAGCAGGGTGTTTGTGCTGCGGTCCTGGTTATCCTTCAGGGCGTTCTTCACCGCTTTGCGTTGCTCGCGCTTGAGCTGCCGGCGCTCCTTGCCGGACATATTGCTGAGGGTCTCGCGGTATTCGCGGACCGCCTCCAGCGCCTTCTCTTCGGCGGTGGGATTCACGGTGGTCTCCGTATCGGTGTTGACGGGTGGCGGTACTCCGATCGCGGCCCCGAGGTTGCCGAAGGCGAGGCTGACAAGCAGGAAGCAGAGGAATAGGTAGCGTTGGCTCATGCGTAAGGTGGTTTGAACGGAGGCAGAATTGCCTTTCCCCCCAAACCGCCTTTCCCGGCCAAGGTTTGTTGACCCGCGTACGATTTTAGACCGCCTAGAAGCTGTAGCAGCCGTCTCCGCCGCCACCCCAGCCGCCCAGGCGGATACCGAGGGTGAGGTTGATCAGGTAGTAGAAATCGTTGGACGTACCCCCGCGGCGGTAGAGCAGATCGTCGGGAGCCTCCCCGGGCTCTACGGCCGGGTTGGAAAAAAAGGCGCCCTCCGTGGTGGTGTTGGCCAGCACCTCGTTGTAGTTAAGCTGGCGACCGGTGATGTCGTCCAGGTAGTCGGTACCGGTAAAGCGGCCACTCACCTCACCACCGATCACGAAGCGGTCGCCGAGCTTGGCGCGCACGCCGCCACCCACGTGCAGGGCGGTAATGCTGAGTTCGTAGGGGACCGGATCATACTCCCCGGTAAGGGAACCCTGCCCCTCCGTCTTCAGCGGCTGTAGGAACACATACTGGCCGTTGAGCTGCGCCTGCGGATCGAAGGCGGTACGCCCGACGCCCGCCATGATGTAGGGGGCCACGAAGCGGTCCTCGGGATCGCCGAGGTAGAAGAGGTCGAACTCCAGGGCGAGGTTAAATTCACGGATTTTGGAGCGGAAGTCACGCATCACGAGCACCGAGCCGGTGGTGCCCCGCACGGGAATTTCCCGCTCCGCGGCGATCTGTCCGAATACGCCGTTGAAGCGGAATCCAACCCGGCTTACCGGGCGGTAGCGCAGGTAGAAGCCACCGAAAGTGTTCCAGTCCTTCAAAAAGCCGATACCCGGCTCGCTGAGGTCGCCGTTGTACGGCATGTCCCCGCCCTGTACCCCCAGTTCGAAGTAGTTCTGGGCCGACAGGCCGGGGGTAAGCAGAAGGAGGAGTGCCACAAACAGGCCGGGCAGGGTCAATGTCTTCATCAAAACGTACTTAGGAGTCGGTTACGTAAGCGGATAAATGGGGTCTGCACGCTAGAACTGCGAATCGGGGGTAAAAATTGTGTGTCCCGGGCCGGCCAACCGGCCGGTATCTATCCTGATTTCATCGCCCGCTACTACCTGCTTTATTCACAGAATGTTCAAAAAAGCGGTCCTGCATCACCTTTTGCAGGCTAATGCGTTTCCTTTGCCAGACATGGCCACCGACAACCCCTCTTCCGAAGCTCCCAAACCCCGCATTACCCAGGCGCGCCTGCAGCGATCCCTGCGGATCTTCGACTACGTCTGGCAATACCGCTGGCTTTTCCTGCTCAGTTTCCTCATCCTCACCATCAGCAGCCTGGTTTTCCTCACCATCCTGCAACTCCCGGGCGAAGCACTCAACGTGTACAAGGGGGAGGGCAAGTACGGTCTGACGGTCGATCAGGTGTTCCTGGTGCTGCTCGGCCTCCTCATCCTCCGGGCGCCGCTGAGTTTCTTCCGCGTCCGCATCCAGGCCATCGTGAGCGAACGCGCCATGGCCAGTCTGCGCAAGGACCTCTTCGCCAAGATCCTCCGGCTCGACATCCCCTTCTTCGAGCGCAGCCGCGTGGGGGAGATCACCAGCCGCATCACCAACGACATTACCCAGATCCAGGGCATTTTCAGCCTTACGCTGACCGAATTCGCCCGGCAGATCATCATTCTGCTCGGCGCCACGGCCTTTATCCTGTTCACGATGTTCCGGCTGGCCCTCGTGAGTCTCCTGATCTTCCCCGTGGTGGTGGTCGCCGCCATGTTCTTCGGTAAATACCTCCGGCGCATGACCAAGGAGCGACAGGAAAATCTCGCCCGCTCCAACGTGATCGTGGAGGAAACCCTGCAAAGCATCGCCACCGTCAAGGCCTATACCAACGAGGAGTTTGAACTGGCGCGCTACGGCCGCAGCATCGACGATACCGTCGACATCTCCATCCGCACCGCCAACGTACGCGGACTTTTCTCCGCCTTCATCGTGACGGTAATGTTCGGGGCGCTCTTTTACATTATCTACCGCGCCATTTTGTTGGTGGAGGCCGGTCTGCTGCCGGTCGGCGATCTTTTCTCCTTCGTCATCTTCACGGCCCTCATCGGCGGCACCATCGCCAGTCTGGGCAGCTTCTATACGGAGATCGTCGCGGCCCTCGGAGCCTCCGACCGGGTGGTCGACATCCTCGACAGCGAAGAGGTGGAAGAACCGCAGGGGGCGGGCGCGCGGGTGCCGGGGACAACCCCGAATTCCGGGGGTGCAAGTGCCCTCCAGGGAGCCATCCGCTACCGCAACGTAGCCTTCTCCTACCCCACCCGACCGGATATCACCGTGCTCTCCGACATCGACCTGCAGGTCGCACCCGGCGAGAAAGTCGCCCTCGTAGGGGCCAGCGGCAGCGGTAAGTCGACCCTGGTCAAGTTGTTGCTCCGGTTCTACCCGGTCTCCCGGGGGGAGATCACGGTGGACGACGTGCCCATCCAGGAGTTCGATCTCCACGAATTCCGTGACCAGCTCGCCCTGGTGCCTCAGGAGGTACTGCTCTTCGGCGGCACCATCCGCGAGAATATTACTTACGGCAAGCTCAACGCCACCGACGAGGAGATACGCGCCGCCGCCCGCAAGGCCAACGCCCTGGACTTCATCGACGGCTTCCCCGAGGGCCTCGACACGGTGGTGGGCGACCGCGGCATCCAGCTCAGCGGCGGACAACGGCAGCGCGTAGCCATCGCGCGGGCCATCCTTAAGGACCCCAAGATCCTCCTGCTCGATGAAGCCACCAGCAGCCTCGACGCCGAGAGCGAGCGCGTGGTGCAGGAAGCCCTGGATAACCTGATGGAGGGGCGGACCAGCATCATCATTGCCCACCGCCTCGCCACCATCCGCGACGTAGACCGCATCTACGTCATCGAGAACGGTACCATAGTGGAAACGGGCACCCACGCCGAACTGAGCGTGCGCCCCCACGGTGCCTACTCCGCCCTGGCCCGACTGCAATTCGACCTGGCCGAATGAGGGAGAACGTAGACCTGCGCCGCTTCAATACCTTCGGGGTGCCCTCGGTAGCCGAACACTACCTGCCCCTCACCGACTCCGCCCAACTCAGTCAACCCGAGTTCCGACAGGCCCCCGCCCTCGTGCTCGGCGGCGGCAGCAACCTGCTGCTCCTGGACCGGGTGCCGGGCCTCACGGTCCACGTGCTCCTCGGCGGCATCGAGCACTCCGACGACCGCGGCCGCTTTCGGGTGCGGGCGGGCACCGACTGGAACCAGTTCGTGCGCTACACCCTGGAGGCCGGTTTCCCGGGCATGGAGAACCTTATTCTCATTCCCGGCACCGTCGGTGCCGCCCCCGTGCAGAACATCGGGGCGTACGGAGCGGAGGTTTCGGAATTCATCACCGCCGTCCACGCCTGGGAGTACGGCCAGGGGATGGTGGAACTGAGTCCGGCCGACTGCGCCTTCGGCTACCGCGACAGCCGCTTCAAGCAGGAGCCCGGCCGCTTCCTCATCCTTGCCGTCGATTTCGACCTGAGCGAGCGCCGTCCGCTGAAGTTGCAGTACGGCGCCATTGCCGCCGAACTGGAGGCCGCCGGCATCGGGAAGCCCACGCCCCGTGATGTCGCCAACGCCGTCACCCGTATTCGCCGCAGCAAGCTGCCCGACTGGTTCTTCTACGGCAACAGCGGCAGCTTCTTTAAAAATCCGGTGGTGCCGCGTAGCCAGTACGCTTCGCTACAGAAAGACTACCCCGAGCTACCCGCCTACCCCATTGACGACGATTCCGTTAAGCTGCCCGCCGGCTGGCTCATCGACAAGTCCGGCCTCCGGGGAGCCGGCAATGATAAGGTAGGCACCTACGACCGGCAGGCGCTGGTGATGGTCAACCGGGGAGGAGCCACCGGCGCGGAGGTGCAGGCCTTCAGCTGCGAGATCCAGGCTACGGTGGCCGTCCGCTTCGGCGTCGATATCGAGCCGGAGGTGCAGCTCATCGGTGAAGCAAACGGGTAACGCTTCCATTAATCAGGATGGAGCCGCAACATCCCGGCAGGACTCGACATAGCTAAATAAAGTCCCCTTGGCCGACCCCAACCGCGTTCCGCTGCCCACCCTTCACCTGTCGCACGACGCCGACGGCCGGGCGCATCCGGGTTGCCGCATCAGCGTCACTATCCCCGCCAAGGATGAAGCGGATTACATCGAGGCGACCCTTGCCGCCCTGCAGGCGCAGGAAGACGCCGACGGTCGCCCCCTCGACCCCCGGCTCTATGAGGTTATCCTGCTGGCCAACAACTGCTCCGACCGTACCGCCGCCGTGGCACGGGCGTTCGGAGACCGCCATCCGGCTTTCCAGCTGCACGTGGCGGAGATGGTGCTCCCCCGGGAGATCGCAAGCGTGGGCGTAGCCCGGAAACTGATGATGGACGCCGCCGCCCGTCGCTTGCCCCCCGACGGGATCATCGCGATGACCGACGCGGACACCCTCGTGGACCGCCACTGGATCCGCGCCACCCTGCAAGCCTTTAGCCAGGGAGCCCGGGCGGTAGGCGGCCGGATCGTCGTACCGGGCGGTGACCGGACGGGCTACCGCAAGATCCACCTTCAGGACGTAACCTACCGCAGCCTGCAGACCCTGCTGGAATCCATGGTCGACCCCGACCTCAAGGATCCCTGGCCGCGACACTTCCAGCACTACGGCCCCAGCCTGGCCGTAAGCGTGGAGGCCTATGTGGCCTGCGGGGGTATGCCTCCCGTGCGCTGCATCGAGGACGCCGCCTTCACGTGGGCGCTGGAGCGAATCGACGTCCATATCGTGCACGATCCGGCCGTGCGGGTCTACACCTCCGATCGAGACAGCGACCGGGTGGAAGGCGTAGCCTTCAGCCACAGCCTGGAGGAGTGGACTCGCATGGCGCAGGAGGGTCGAGAGCCCCGGGTGCTGGGGCTGCAGCGCTGCCTGGACCTCTACAAATGGAAGGTGGCGCTGCGGCGGGCCTTCCACCGCCGCCGCATCGCGGGCCTGCCCGCCCTGCTCGACCTGGCCACCTATCTCGCCCTCTCCCCGCTGCAACTGCAACAGTTGGTGGGTGAAGCTTCCACCGAGGGTGCCCTCTACCAGGACATCCGGCAGCGGGTGGAGCGAATGCATACTTCTTCCGACACCACCTTTGACCGGGCGATTAAGGACCTGCGCCGCTTCACGCGTTCGGCACGGGTCACCCCCTCCGCTTCCAGGCATCCAGCCGGTAGCGTTCGGCGCGCTGTTCCCTTATCCGATCGTAGCCTCCCAACCGCCGGCTGAAGGCCTCGTGCACTTCGTCTCCGGTAAGGGGATAGTCGGGTACGTAGGGGGTATAGTGTACCAGCATCAGGGTACCGCCGGGCCTCAGCGCCCGCTGAATTTTGTCGATAGCCAGCTCGAGGTCCCGCGCGCTCCAGTAGTAGCCCACTTCGGAAAGGACGATGAGGTCGAAGGTATCTTCCGGGAACTCTTGGGGAACGTTCAGTTGGCGGAAGGTGACCCAGGGCCGATCAGTAAGCCGCTCCCGGGCACGTTCGAGGGCCGACTCGGTGATGTCGATGGCCAGTAGCCGGTCACAGCGATCCGCCAGACGGGCCGTCAGTACTCCGATCGAGCAGCCGATCTCGAAGCCGTTCTTGTAGCGGGGCCGGGGCAAGGCCGCTACGGTGGCGGCGTACTTCTCCCGTTCGTAGGCGCTGCTTTCGAACGCCCAGGGATCGTCGGAATCGCGGTACACGGCGTCGAAGTACTCCCCGCTCAGGCTCCGATCGCGCTTGTCGGCCGGCTCGAAGTAGATTTCCAGGGGGCGGAGAAAGCGGTCGATCATGTGCGGTGGCAGCTGGAAACCCGTAGGGTCATCGTCGATCACTCCGTTCCACTGGGAGGCGTGGGCACGGATGGCGGACTCCTTCCGGTTGAGACGATCCGAAACGTCTAGCGACCAGGCGATCACTTCGCCGGGCCGGGGCAGGTCTACGGCGTGGCGGGCTTCCCACATCCACACCGGGTACTCGATCCACCGTATTCTGCCGCCTAGCCGCTTTACCGCCGCCTGGCAGATGTCCCAGGTAGCCCGGTGATCCTCGTGGGGGTCGCGGCGCCAGGGTACCACGACCGTATCCGCCTGCCATTCCCGGAGCAGCTCTGTCACTCCGTCCACCGCCGCGTCAAACTCTTCCTGAAATTCGAAGGGCACCTTGCCGTCCGGATGCCGCAGGAAGCGGATCCGATCGGCGGGTACACCCAGCTCGGCACAGGCCGCCCGGGCCTCCCGCTCGCGCAGCGCCACGCGGTCGGCCGGCGGAAACCGGACAGAATTGGGGTGGGAGGCACTACCGTCGCTGACGAAGACAACATAGGGCGTCTGGTCCCGGTCGGCGAGCAGACTG
>JBGTHX010000297.1:0-4983 GCA_041746055.1 Lewinella sp.
ACCGCGCTGCTGCTTTCAAGCTCCGATGATCCTCGTCGCTTCTCCGGTGCGTGGGTATCTTTGCCCCTCAACCCCCATCCATGCGCCTTTATTTGCTTGTAGCCCTGTCGTACCTTTTCCTCCTCGGATGCGGAGGCGACGGACCGGAAGGCTACACCGACCTTGACCTCACCACCTACAATATTCCCGTCACCATCTCCGCCCCCGATAGCGCCACCGTTACTTCGGGCAATCTCTCCGGATTAATGCAGGACGTCACGATCAGCAGTCCCGCCAACCGCTACGCCGTTCAGGTGCTCGCCAGCGACGCGACCACCAACGACATGGCCCGGCTGAAGGCCGAGGAACTGGAACTCGTACGGGGAAATCGCTACTTCGAGCGCATCGTCGAGGAGGAACCCCAGGGCTTCATTTTCGAGAACAAGATCGACACCACGAGCGCCTACGGCTTCCGTTACATCGTGTACCGGGGCGACCGGGAGTTCGTGTTTCAAAATTCCTTCGACGGCGTCTTCTCCCTCCCCGAGGTGAGCAAGATGTACGAGAGCGTCAAACCCGCCCAATAAATGAATTTCAGTATCATCCTCCGTGGCATGGCCATGGGCATCGCCGAGGCCATACCCGGCGTCAGCGGCGGTACGATCGCGTTCATCACCGGGATTTACGAGCGACTGCTGCAGGCCATCGGCTCGATCCTCGGCACCAAGGTCGCCGGCACCTTTCGCCGGGAGGGCTTCCGTCCGGCCTGGCACGCGGCTGACGGGGCCTTTCTGCTCCAGCTCGGTATCGGAATGGCCGTCGGACTGGGTTTCGCGGTCATCGTGATCTCGTGGCTGCTGGAGCACTACCCCACCGTGGTATGGGCTTTCTTCTTCGGCCTCATCATCAGTTCCGCCATCTACGTGGGGCGGCAGATCCAGCAGTGGAGCGCCTCCGTGATCGCCCTGCTCATCGTCGGCGCCGTGGTCGCGTACCTGCTTACTACGATCAATCCGCTAGCCGGGAGCTCCTCTCCCATCATCGTTTTTTTCTCCGGCATGATCGCAATTTCCGCGCTGATTCTTCCGGGCATATCGGGCAGTTTCATTCTGGTCCTGCTCGGGATGTATACCGTGGTTTTCGGCGCGGTACGGGGCCTGACCAGCGGACAGGACGGGGCGCTGCTCATCATCCTCTGCTTCGCCGCCGGCTGCCTGATCGGACTGGCCTCCTTCGCCAAATTGCTCACCTGGACCTTCAAGACCTACCCCGATCGCACCTTCGCCATCCTCACCGGATTCATGGTAGGATCGCTGAATAAACTCTGGCCCTGGCGCAACGCCGTCACCACCCGCATCGACAGCAAGGGAGAAATGGTCGCGGTGATGGAACAGAACGTCCTGCCCGCTCACTACACGGGGCTCGACGGCCTTCCCGATCCGCCCTACGTCGTGGCGGCGGTCGTGTCGCTGCTGGCCGGACTGGCGATCGTTTTCTTACTCGAAATGAGTGCCACCGAGAAGCAGGCCACCGATCCCTATGCCGGCGAACCCTGATGCTCCCAAATCCGCTCCCATGACCAGCTTCGGCCTGATCGGCTACCCCCTGTCTCACTCCTTCAGCCGCGGTTACTTCACCGAAAAGTTCAGCGCACTTGGCCTGGCGGATTCCTACCGCTACCTAAATTTTGAGATCCGGGACGCAGCGGAATTGCGCGACATCATCCGCGACCACCCCGATCTGCGCGGGATCAACGTGACCATCCCGCACAAGCAGGCCGTCATCCCCTTGCTTGACGAAGTGGAATCCACCGCCGCACGGATCGGTGCGGTCAATACGATTCTGGTACGGGGCGATAAGACCACCGGCTTCAATACCGATCACAGCGCCTTCCGCGACGACCTTCTGGAGCAGCTCGCCGAACAGGGTCGGTCCACCGGCTTGCGCGGCACTTCGGCCCTGATCCTGGGCACCGGCGGCGCCTCGCTGGCGGTCCGCGAAGCCTTGGCCGGCCTGGGCGTCCACACCCTTTTCGTCAGCCGGCGCGCGGGGGAGGACCGCATCACGTACGACCGGGTCAACCGGGCCGTACTCAACGAGCACCACCTCATCGTAAATACCACTCCGGTGGGCACGGACCCCGACCGGACAGCGGCGCCCGACCTGCCATACGACGACCTGAGTCCGGAGCACTTCTGTTACGACCTCATTTACAATCCGGCTGAGACACAATTCCTGCGGGAGGCGAGGCGGCGGGGCGCAGGTGCCGCGAACGGTCTCGGCATGCTGCACAAGCAGGCGGAGGCGGCCTGGCTGATCTGGACCGGAGAGTAATCGCGATATTCCGGTCGAATCAATCCCCCGATCGTGCGCCAAAATTTCCTTGCTTTTTGCCTACTTCTCGGCGGGGCCTTAGTGGCCCAGGACCTTACCGTATCAAAACTTTTCACCGATCACGCAGTCTTGCAGCGCGACGTGGATCACCCGGTGTGGGGTTGGGATGACAAACCGCCGCGTCCCCATTAAGAAGGTCCGCTACGCCTGGTTCACCAATCCCGACGACGCCAACCTGTTCAGCAAGGACGGCCTGCCGGTTACCCCCTTCAAACTCACCAGCGGCGCGGAACGGTAAAGAGGGCTTGTCGTAGATTTGCCCCCCTTGGAACTGAGTACCTCATATCGGAGTATTTGTAAAGTAAGTATTCCCATCATCATCGGGAGCGCCGCCCAGAACGTGGTCGCGATGACGGACTCGGTCTTTCTCTATTACCGCAGCGAGGACGATTTTGCCGCCATAGGATTCGTGGCCTCGTTTTACATCATCGTAGCGGCCATCGGCTTCGGTTTTAGCCGGGGCGGACAAATCCTCATTGCCCATTATGCGGGCAAGGGCAAGCCCGCCTCGGTAGGCAAAGCCTTCTACAGTACCGTGTACTTTGAGATGGTGCTCGGCCTGGCCGTATTCCTGTTCATGACCTACGGCGCTTACTGGCTTTTCGCGCTCCTGGTGGACACCGACATCATATTCTACAAGTCGCTGGAGTACCTGGAGACCCGGAAATGGGGGGTCTTCGCCAGCTATCTGGGAGTGGCCTGTATTGCGCTGTACACCGGCATTGCCCGGCCAATCTTCTTAGTGGTGGATACAATTGTCCTGGCCGCCACCAATATCTTTCTGGACCATGCCCTCATTTTCGGGATGTACGGCTTCCCGGAAATGGGCATCGCCGGCGCCGGCCTGGCCAGTACCATCGCGGAGTATGTCGCCCTGGCGGTATTTCTGATCTACATGGTGTTTGACCGCAAAATCCGGATGTATCGTCTGAACCGGCTACCCGGCTGGAATCCTAAGCTCATCCGGGAAATCGTGGGACTCTCCGTCCCTATTGTAGTGATGTCGGTAGTCGGGCTGGGCAGCGGATTCTTCTTTTTTGGGCTGGTCGAGAACTTCGGGGAGCGCGATCTGGCGGTCACCAATATCGTCCGCATCGCCTACCTGATCCTCAGCATCCCGGCCTGGGGCTTTTGCACCGGTATTAATACCCTGGTCAGCTACTTCGTGGGCCGCGGCGAGCGCTACAACGTCAAGGTGGTACTCTGGAAGACCGCCTACATGTGTCTGGCCGTAACCCTGATTATGGCGCTGCCGATCGTCCTTTTCCCGCGGGAGGTACTCTACCCGATCCTGGGCGACGAGCGGGCTTACCTTATCGAAGCGGCTTACCCGGTGTTCTACGTGCTGCTGGGTATTCTGGCCACCTTCAGCTTCGGTAGCATCTTCTTTAATGGTCTCATCGGGGCCGGTCGGACGAAGAAAGCGTTGATATACCAGAGCTTCTGCGCTGTCGTGTATATGGTAGGGGTCTTCCTCGTAGTACGCAGCGGATGGGGTAATCTCACCGCCGCCTGGAGCGTGGAGATCATCTACTGGATCCTGATGTTCGGACTAAGCCTGCGCTACTTCCGCAAGCCCAAGTGGCGTACCGACGAAGCCTACCAAGCGGCGCTGGAGAGCGGAAAAGAGAAAACCTAGTTGCTCTCCAGGGCGGCGGCACCACCCACGATCTCGAGAATTTCGTTGGTGATCGCTTCCTGCCGGGCTTTGTTGTAACTGATCCGCAGGTCACGGAGCAGTTCCTGGGCGTTCTCAGTGGCCTTGTCCATTGCGGTCATACGGGCACCGTGCTCGGAGGCATGGGTATCCAGCAGCGCCGCCTGGAATTTGGTCTCCAGGATACTGGGCACGAGGTACGCCAGTAACTCCTCCTTACCGGGCTCGAAGATATAGTCGGCCTTGTAGCGGTGGGTAGGAGCTTCGTAGCCTTCTTCCCCTTCTTTAAGGATCTCCTCCACGGGGAGGAACTGCTCACTTGTGGCATACTGCACCGCCGCGTTGCGGAAGCGGGCGTAGGCGATATACACCTTGTCGTAGCGATTGACGCGGAAGCGGTCCATGATCAGCTGCGGTACCTCCTTGGTATTGTCGAAGCTGAGGTCATCGAACAAGCTCTGGTAGTCCTTGATCACCCTAACGTCTGCCCGTTTGCCGTAGTGCTTGCGGAAGTACTCCGCGCCCTTGCGACCGATGCAGATGATGTCCATCGTACCGCTGATAGTTCCCATTTCCCGGATACTCGCTTCAGCGGCCTTGATCACGTTGGTGTTGAAGGCACCGGCCAGTCCCCGGTTTGAAGTCACGACGACCACACAGGCGTTCACTACCGGACGCACCTTATTGAAGGTGGTGTTGGCATCGCCCTCCAGGTTAGTGAGGATGTTGCGCAGCATCTCGTCGAGCTTGTCGGCGTAGGGCCGCAGCTCGGTGATGGCCTGCTGCGCGCGGCGCAGCTTGGCGGCGGACACCATCTTCATCGCGCTGGTGATCTGCTGGGTATTCTTTACCGAGCGGATGCGTTCGCGTACTTCCTTGAGGTTTGCCATGGTAGCGGATTACGGGGTGCGGGGTGCGGTTACTTCTTAAACTGCGGGGTGAGTTCCTTCGCC
>JBGTHX010000298.1:0-6302 GCA_041746055.1 Lewinella sp.
CGCCGCCGGCTCCGTAGTCTACGTTATTATAGGTTACGGCCAGCCCCTCGCTGATCCGGCAGCCGGTGTAGTAGAGCAGCAGGGCAAAGGTGCGCTTGTCCCGGTCGTCGGGTTTGGGCAGCGCGCGGTCGATCGCCGCGAAGTAGCGCCGCCGCTCGTCGGTGGTCAGGTACTTGCGGTTGCCGTGCTCGTCAAAGAGGTCGTAATCGGGTGCGGACATGAGGTTTGAAACGCCTTGTGTGTATAGTGTTTCACGAATCTACAACGTGGGGGGAGGGTAAGTCGAGTGCATCGGGTGGTGCCAAAAGTCTAGCTAACCGTAACGCAGTAACCTTAGCCTCGTGGTCCGAAGCCCCAGGATGTCAACTGTAGAACAGTTTAAGTAGACAGGAGTCAAGAGCCTTTCTGTTACAATATGAAATCCTGATGGATACTTCCTTGATTTTTCGGTCCAATAAATATTTGATGACCATGATATTCTGGAAACTGACTGATGGTTATATCAATGATGAAGTCTTCAAATTCAACCCATCCATGAGACTTTTCAGATCTCCAGCCCCATTTGTAAGTAGCGCCTAAAAATCCTCGAGACCTCATGCGATCGCACAAAATCTCGCTGGCATTTCCGCAGCAGCCGCGGGGGAAGTTATCGCTACCTGCAAAAGAGCATTTACCGCGCTGGATGTCGTCAATTAATCGAGAGCATAGGACCTCAATTTCTCGAATCGTTGCTAAGTCCATCGACCTACAATAAAGGTTGATTAAATCTACAAGTTAACCAGAGGACGGCTCCAAAAGGAGTAGGTAGGCCTTATCTATGAAACATTAATAGTAACTTTGCGATTAAACGATAACTCATCCATGGGAGCCGTAAAGAACGAGTTGTTTACCGACCGCCAGAACGAAATCGCCCGCTTCGCTAAAGCCTTCGCGCACCCGGCGCGGGTGGCCATCCTGCAGTACCTGTTCCGCATGGACGCCTGCGTCTGCGGGGACATCGTCAGTGAGGTAGGGCTGGCGCAGCCCACCATCTCCCAGCACCTCAAGGAGCTCCGCCAGTTGGGCCTGATCAAGGGTACCGTAGAAGGAACCAGTGTGTGTTACTGCATCGATACCGACAACTGGGGCAAGATGAAGACGGTCATGACGGACTTTCTGGACCAGGACCTCTCCGCCGTCGATTGCTGCTAAAAAATTTGCACACATCAATCGCAATATTGCAATAATTAAATATTTGCCTTCGTGAAAATCATCCTCTTCAGCGACGTCCACGCTAACCTGCCGGCCCTCGAGGCCTTCTTCGCCGACGCCGAGACCCACCGGGCTGACGCGATTTACTGCCTCGGTGACCTGGTCGGCTACAACCTCTGGCCCAACGAGGTTATCGCGGAGATCCGCCGCCGCCGCATCCCGACGATTGCCGGCAACTACGACTTCGGCATCGGCCGCCACAGCGACGACTGCGGCTGTGCCTACAAAACCGATGAAGAACGCGCCAACGGGGCCGTCTCCATCGCCCTGACCAACGAGCTGGTCACGGACGACAACCGGGCCTACCTGCGCACCCTCCCCGCTCACATTCGCCTGGATTTTCAGCTGAACGATGACACCCTTCGCCTCCTGCTGGTCCACGGCAGTCCCCGGCGGATCAATGAGTACCTCTTCGGGGACCGGCCCGAAAAAAGCCTGCTGCGGATCATCAAGCAGGCGGATGCCGACGTCCTCTGCTTTGGGCACACCCACCAGCCCTTTCACCGCGTCCTGAATTCCGGCGACGATGCTGCCGCCCACTTCCGCCACGCCATCAACATCGGTTCGGTGGGTAAACCCAAGGACCGCGACAACCGGGGCACCTACGCGATCCTGGAGTTCGACGCCACCACTTCCACGCTCGATAAGGATAGCCTCACGGTCACCTTCGTCAAGTTCGACTACGACATCGAAACCGCCGCCCGGGCCGTCGAGGACAGCCGGCTGCCAAATGCGTACGCGGATAACCTTCGTAACGGCTACTGAATAACCTACACCATGGACCAATCCTCAGATCTATACTTCTCCCCCGAGCATACCTGGATCCGCCCGGAGGGCAAGGTCGGCTCCGTCGGCATTTCCCCCTTTGCCCAGCAAGAGCTCGGGGAGATCGTTTACGTCGAACTGCCACGGGTGGGGGAGACTTTCCAGCGGGAAGAGGTATTCGGCTCCCTGGAATCCCTGAAGACCGTCAGCGACCTGTTCCTGCCCCTGGCGGGCGAAGTCACCGCGGTGAACGAGCGACTGGCCGACGAGCCGACGCTCGTCAACGAGCAACCGTTCACGGCGGGCTGGCTGATCAGGATCCGCCCCGCTAACCCCGAGGAACGACAGGAACTGCTTACCGCTGAGGCCTACGAACGGCTGACCAAAAACCCCTAAGCCGAATGCAAACGACCGCCACCAAACGCCTCACCTTCCTGGACAGCTACCTCACCCTGTGGATATTTCTCGCCATGCTGGTGGGCGTGGGGCTGGGCTACGTCTTCCCGTCAATTCCCGCCGGCATCGAGTCCTTCAGCCGCGGCACCACCAACGTACCCATCGCCGTCGGCCTCATCCTGATGATGTACGCCCCTCTGGCCAAGGTCCACTACGCCCTGCTGCCGCGGGTCTTCCGCAATGTCCGCATTCTGTCGATCTCTCTTCTGCTGAACTGGGTCATCGGACCGGTCCTCATGTTCGTGCTGGCGATCACCTTCCTGCGCGACTACCCGGAGTACATGGTGGGCCTCATCCTCATCGGCCTGGCGCGCTGCATCGCAATGGTGCTGGTCTGGAACGACCTGGCCGAGGGCAGCAGCGAGTACGGCGCCGGACTGGTGGCGCTCAACAGCATTTTCCAGGTCTTCGCCTACAGCTTTTATGCCTGGGTGTTCATCACGGTGCTGCCCCCCTACTTCGGCTTTCCGGGCGGCATCGTGGACATCTCCATCGCTACCATCGCCGAAAGCGTGGCCATTTACCTGGGTATCCCCTTCCTCCTCGGCATCCTGAGTCGGGTAATCCTGGTTCGGGTCAAAGGGGGAGCCTGGTACCGCGACACCTTCATTCCGGCCGTCTCCCCGCTCACGCTGATCGCCCTGTTGTTCACCATCGTGGTGATGTTCTCCCTGAAGGGGGAGGTGATCGTCGGTATCCCGCTGGACGTCCTCGTCATCGCCGTCCCCCTGCTGGTGTACTTCACGCTGATGTTCGTCATCGGCTTCTTCGTCACCCGGGCCGCGGGCGCGCGCTACGACGAGACGGCCGCCGTGGCCTTCACCGCCGCCGGCAACAACTTCGAGCTGGCCATCGCGGTGGCCATCGCCGTCTTCGGGCTCGACTCCGGACAGGCCTTCGCGGGGGTAGTGGGTCCGTTGGTGGAGGTCCCCGCGCTCATTCTGCTGGTGCGGGTCTCGTTTTGGTTACGCAAACGGGTTTTCGGTACCCCACCCGGTTAGCCCTATTCAAAAGCAGCCAATAGTGGGTAAAACAAGCGATGCGTTGGGTCCCAGAGGTTGCGTAATGCCTACATATTTAGGTTACACTTCGTGTAAAAGTGTAACCTGCAAGCGTCCGGGCGGCAAGGGTTCGCTGAGCTGCACCTCAGAAGAATGTTCTTTCCTAATTTCCCCCCTGCAGCAGACTCAGCAATAACGTGTAGTAGCCGGTCTTTAGGAGGTGCCAAAGTACCGGCCACCGAACGGTTACACCTTCAACGTAGCCGGCCCAAAATCCTCGTAGTGGATTGCCGTAGCGGGTACACCCAGCGCGGAGAGATTGCGTGCCGGCAAGGGCGACAAGCGCTGGGAAGTGATCATTAGTGTGGACTTAGCCGGGATGGTGCGGCTGTACCTGGGCGACCGGAAGTTCGGAGCGCTGTTTCGCAGCCGGCAGGGCAAGGCCTATTCGTATCGGCGTATCTAACAGCTGGTCGACCAGGTGGCCACCGCGGCGGGGATCGAAAAACGAGTAACACCGCTCCCACTTCGCCACACCCAGGCTACGCTACTGACAAAAGCCGGAATGACACGCGAGAAACTGGGCCCGCTCCTTGGCCACAAGAAGTAAAACACGTCGGATATCTACGTGCGAACCGCGTAGGTACTGACGCTAGAAGCGTCGGACCGGGCACACCAATCAGTGTGAAGGGGTAGGTCTAATCCCAGTAGGATTTCACTGAATCGGCTGCGAGGGATCGGGGTCACCAAATTAACGGCCTCAGTCCCGTCGGGACGTAATTGCCTTTTAACTCCGACTTAACTCAATTTCACCTGGGCTTTGCACACCGGGTCGTCCTTTACGGCGAATGGACCAACGGGGCCTCCGGCTGCCGGCGATAGGTCCTGCACTCGTGACTTGATCAACTACCCGAAACACATTGTCCATGGGAAAACCGTACCTGACCGATTCCTACCTTCTGCCATATCTCTGCTGCGCCCTTGGATTGCTGCTTTCCCGCCCCGCCGCGGGGCAGATGGCCGGCGATCTGCCTTCCGACGTCCGGACCACCCGCGACACCATTCGCGGCACCGTACAGGACGCGGACGGCCTGCCCCTCCCCGGCGCCACGGTCCGCGAGGAAGGCACCACAAATGGCACCACCACCGATTACGAGGGCCGCTTCCTGATTCCCCTCACTACGGTAACCGCCGCCCTGGAAGTATCCTATATTGGATACAGCACCAAAACCGTTCCCGCCCGGGCCGGCGGCGGTACGCAGGTCATCACCCTCGCCGAAAGCGTGAACTCCTTCAATGAGGTGGTCGTCACCGCCCTGGGCATCAAGCGGGAGGAAAAGAAACTGGGCTTTTCCCAGGCTACCATTGAGGCGGACAATCTGGCCCAAACCGTACCGAACAACTGGTCGTCCGGATTGAAGGGGAAAGTGGCCGGCCTGAACATTGTCTCTTCGGGATCGGGTCCGCTCAACTCGCAGCAGATAACCCTGCGGGGCAACAACTCCCTCGACCCGAACGGCAATTACGCCCTCATCGTAGTTGACGGTGTGCCGGTCAACCAGGAAATCACCACCTCGGGTTCGTCCAGTGCCTATATGGGAGGTGATTCACCCATCGACTACGGCAACGCGATTTCCGACCTCAACCTGGATGATATCGAAAGCGTAACGGTGCTCAAGGGCCCCGGAGCGACCGCCCTGTACGGGAGCCGGGCCGCGAACGGCGCCCTAATCATTACCACCAAGTCCGGCCGGGAGACGCCCGGTCTCGGCGTCACCTACCAGTCCAGCGTCAGTTTCGACCACATCCAGCGGTGGCCCGACTATCAGTACGAATACGGACAGGGAACGGGCAAAAGCTTTGACGAGAACGGGGAGCCCTATTATTCCTACGGCTCCTCCCCGGACGGCAGCAACACCGGCAGTACCAGCAGCGCCTGGGGGCCCCGGTTTGCCGGGCAGTCTTACTTCCAATACGACCCGGAGTTGGAAGGGCAGTCGGCCGAGCGGCGACCCTGGCGCGCCTACCCCGACAATCGCAAGGACTTCTGGCGCACCGGCGTCACCTACGACAATAACCTCTCCCTGCAGGGGGGCAACGAACAGGGTTCCATGCGGCTGTCCGCGGGCCACGTCAGCAACCGGTGGATCATGCCAAATACGGGTTTCGAGCGGTTAACGGCCTCGGTCAACGCCAAATACAAGGTGGCGGACCGCATCCGCATCGGCTCGACCATCAACTATAACACTCGCAGCAGCGACAACCTGCCGAGTACGGGCTACAACAACGGATCGATCGCCTATTTCATGATCTTCCAGAACCCGAATGTGGACCTGGACTGGTACCGGCCGATCTGGCAGGACGGACAGCGACAGATACAACAGATACAGCCTTTCAGTTCCTACATCGACAACCCCTACCTCATCGCCTACGAGGCCACGAATAGCCTGAGCAGCAACCAGCTAGTGGGCAATGTGTCCGCCGAGCTGGAACTCGCCACCGGTCTCAACCTGCTGCTGCGCACCTCCCTGAACACCTACCACCAGGACCGCGGGCAGCAACGCCCCTACAGCATCAACCGCTACGAGCGGGGTTTCTACGAAAAGCAGAACGTCTTCAAGCAGGAGGTCAACTCCGATTTCCTGCTGAGCTACGACAACCGGTTCAGCGACCTCTTTTCCTACTCCGCCTCCCTGGGGGGTAATGCCCTGGACTACCGATACCGCCGCACGGACGCCTACGTCGACGCGCTGGTGGTGCCGGGCGTGTTCAAACTGACCAACGGGGTCAACAATCCGATCGTGCAGACCTACGATAGCAACAAGCGCG
>JBGTHX010000299.1:0-11028 GCA_041746055.1 Lewinella sp.
CTGGCCGCCCTCGAATCCGGCCACCTGGCCGGCTACGCCAGCGACCTGATGGTAACCGGTGACCCGGAGACGGTCCGGCAACTGGTGGACCATCCGGGCGTGCTGATCACCCCCCACGCTGCCAGCCTGACCGACCTGACTTTCCGGGAATTATCGGAGCGGGGGATGCAGCACGTGGCGGATTACCTCTCCGGCCGGCCGGTGGAGGAGGTGTATCGGGTGAATTAAAAATTAGCTGACGTATTTTGGGGGTGATCAAACCTCCAGTATGGACCGTCATCTACTCCTTGTCCTGTTTCTCATATTAGCCGGCAGCCTGGGTGCACAGGAAAAACCCGAAACCCTCACCGGCCTGCCCCTGCGCAACGTAGGCCCCGCCTTCGTGTCGGGCCGGATCGCGGATATCGCCCTCGACCCCGAGGACTACCACACCTGGTACGTGGCCGTAGGCTCCGGCGGGCTGTGGAAGACCGAGAACTCTGGCGTGACCTGGGATCCCATCTTCGACGACTACGGCAGCTACTCCACCGGCGCGGTGACCGTGGACCCGAATAACTCCGCCCGCGTCTGGCTCGGCACCGGCGAGAACGTCGGCGGCCGCCACGTGGGTTACGGCGACGGCATCTACCGCAGCGACGATGCCGGTAAGAGCTGGAAAAACATGGGGCTGAAAAATTCTGAGCACATCTCCGAGATCATCGTCCACCCCGAAAACAGCGACGTAGTCTGGGTAGCGGCCCAGGGGCCCCTCTGGTCGGAAGGCGGCGAACGGGGACTGTACCTCACCACCGACGGCGGCGAAAGCTGGGAAAAGACCCTGGGCGACGATGCCTGGACCGGCGTCACCGACATCATGCTCGACCCCCGCGACCCCGACCTGATGTACGCCGCCACCTGGCAGCGCCACCGCACCGTAGCCAACTACCTCGGCGGCGGCCCTGGCTCGGGCATCCACCGCAGCCGCGACGGCGGAAAAACCTGGGAAAAACTCACCACCGGCCTGCCGACCTCCAACCTCGGTAAGATCGGCATCGCCATCAGTCCGCAGCAACCCGACGTGGTGTACGCGGCCATCACCCTCGACCGCACCACCGGCGGCGTGTGGCGCTCCACCAACCAGGGCGCCAGCTGGACCAAAATGAGCAATACCGTCAGCGGAGGTACCGGCCCCCACTACTACCAGGAGCTGTACGCCAGTCCCCACGCCTTCGACCGGCTTTACCTGATGAATGTGCGCATACTGGTGAGCGACAACGGCGGTGCCGACTTCCGGGAACTCCAGGAAGACCGCAAGCACTCCGACAACCACGCCATCGCCTTCCGGCCCGACGACCCAGACTATCTCCTGGTGGGCTCCGACGCCGGGCTCTACGAGAGCTTCGACCTGGCGGAGCACTGGCGCTTCATCGACAATATGCCCATCACCCAGTACTATAAATTGTCGCTGGACAACCACGAACCCTTCTACCGCATCTTCGGCGGCACCCAGGACAACGGCAGCCACGGCGGCCCCAGCCGCACCGATCGCGAGGCCGGCATCCTCAACGGCGACTGGTACAAGATCCTCGGGGCCGACGGCTACGATACCGCCACGGAGCCGGGCAATAACGACATCGTCTACGCCGAAACCCAGGAGGGCGGCCTGCACCGCATCGACCTAAAAACCGGCGAGCGGGTGAATATCCAGCCGCAGCCCCGCGCCGGCGACCCCCACGAACGCTTCAACTGGGACGCGCCGATCGTCGTGAGCCCCCACGACCCGGCCCGCCTCTACTACGGCAGCTACCGGGTGTGGCGCAGCGACCACCGCGGCGACGACTGGACGCCCGTGAGCCCCGACCTCACCCGCGACGAGGTACGGCTCGCCCTGCCCATCATGGGCGGCGAGCAGAGCTGGGACAATCCCTGGGACGTACGCGCCATGTCGCAGTACAACACCATCACCTCGCTGGCGGAGTCGCCGCTGCGGGAGGGCCTGCTCTGGGCCGGCACCGACGACGGCATCCTGCAGGTGAGCCAGGACGGCGGCGAACGCTGGAAGAAGATCATGGTCAGCGAAATACCCGGGGTACCCGAACGCGCCTTCGTGAACGATGTCAAGGCCGATCGATTCGACGCCAATACCGTTTACGTAGCCCTCGACAACCACAAGGAAGGCGACTTCAGCCCCTACCTCTTCAAGAGCACCGACCTGGGCGAGACCTGGACCGACCTCGGCAGCAGCCTGCCGGACCGCACCCTGGTGTGGCGGCTGGTACAGGATTTCCAGCAAGCCGACCTGCTCTTCATCGGCACCGAATACGGCATATACGCTTCACGGGACGGAGGCGCGGGGTGGAAAAAACTGGACGGGACGCCCACCATCCCCGTCCGCGACCTGGACATCCAGGAGCGGGAGAACGACCTGGTGGGGGCCAGCTTCGGCCGCAGCTTCTGGATCCTGGACGATTACAGCCCGCTGCGCGAAATGACCGACGAGAATCTCGCCCAGGAAGCCTACCTATTCCAGCCCCGCGATGCGTGGTGGTACGCGCCGCGCGACGACGATCCCGGGGTCGGGGCGAACGTCTATGCGGCCGATAACCCCGACTTCGGGGCAATCTTCACTTACCATATCAAGGACGGATTCACCAGCAAGCAGAAGGCGCGGCAGGAGCGGGAAAAGGAACTCGCCGCCGCGGAGGAGGACATCCCCTTCCCCGGCTACGCCGAACTCGACGCCGAGCGCAACGAGGTGGCCCCGAAGATCTGGCTTACGGTGTACGACGCCGACGGCGGGGTGGTGCGGAAGATCGAGGGAGAGACCGGGGAAGGGCTGCACCGTGCGGCCTGGGACCTGCGGTATCCCTCCTTTTTCGCCATCCGGCCGGGACAATCGGAGGGCGGCGGGCGCAGGTTCTCGGGCGGACCGCTGGCGCAGCCGGGGAACTACACCGTTACCCTCTCCCGGGAGGAGAACGGGGAGGTGCGGCAACTGGCCGGCCCCGCGGAGTTCGCCGTGAAGCCACTGCGGGAGGGCACCCTCCAACCAGCCGCGCCAGCGGAGTACCAGGCGTACTCGCAGGAGCTGCGGGAGGTGCAGGAGCAACTGGCCGAGGTGCAGGAGTTCGTGGGCGAGGCCCAGGAGAAACTGTCCGCCATGGAAACCGCTCTGGAGCGTTCGGCTACCGAGCCGGGCGCCCTGAATGGGAAGTTGTACGAGGTCCGCCAGCAATTGATGGCCCTCGAGGAGCAGGTGCAGGGTAGTCCGAGCCGCAACGAGATCGGCGAGTCCAACCCGCCCTCCGTCACCGAGCACTTCTACGCGGCCTACCGGGGCCTCTCGACCACTTACGGCCCGACCGCCAACAACCGGCGCAGCCTACAACTGGCGGCGGCGGAACTGGCGGACCTGATGCCGAAGGTGGAAGCTCTGCGGGACCAGCGCATCCCCGAGCTGCAGGAATCCCTCCGTGACGCGGGCGCACCTTACATCATCGGAGCCGGAAATCGCCGGTAGCCGAACGGGCTCCACGCACTAAAGGGATGGGCCCGGGACGTTCCTACGATGCCTAAACTATGATACCCGGAGGGGGTTGTTATGGGGGCGGGCCACCGGAATGCCTGCCGTAGGCTATATTAAGCCGGTAAAACACCGTAAAGAGCGAAAATTCGCCAATTCAATATGGACACAGCGCAGAAAAAGACCGCCCAGCCGAAGGCTTCATCTACGACCGCTAAACAGAACGGCGAAGCTAAGGGATTGAAATACAGCAAGGAGCAGTACCTCGAGTGGTACACCCTGATGCTGCGGATCCGGCGCTTCGAGGAGCGCGCCCTCATGGCCTATGGGCAGCAGGACGTGCGCGGATTCTGCCACGTCTATATCGGCCAGGAAGCCGTGGCCGCCGGCATCGAAAGCGCCATCACCAAAGATGACGGAATAGTGACTGCCTACCGGCAGCACGGCACCGCCATCGGCCGTGGCGTCGACCCCAAGGCCGCCATGGCCGAATTGTACGGCAAAGCCACCGGTGTAGTGAAGGGCAAGGGAGGCTCCATGCACTTCTTCAGCCGCGAGAATAATTACTACGGCGGCAACGGTATCGTCGGCGCCCAGATCCCGATCGGCACCGGCATCGCCTTCGCCGAGAAGTACAAGAAAACCAGCAACCTCTGTGTCGTGATGTTCGGCGACGGAGCCGCCCGGCAGGGCGCGCTCTGGGAAAGCTGGAACATGGCCATGACCTGGAAGGTACCCGTGCTTTACATCTGCGAGAACAACGGTTACGCCATGGGCACCAGCGTGGAGCGTACCAGCAACGTCACCGACCTGAGCAAGCTCGGCGCAAGCTTCGACATGCCCAGCGAAAGCGTAGACGGCATGAGCCCCGAGGCCGTACACGAGGCCGTATCCCGCGCCGCCGAGCATATCCGCTCCGGTGCCGGTCCCTACTACCTCGAGATCAAGACTTACCGCTACAAGGGCCACTCGGTCTCCGATCCCGCCCGCTACCGCGAGAAGGATGAGGTGAAGACCTACCAGGACCGCGACCCCGTCAAGGTCACCGAAAAGAAGATCCTCGACAATGGCATCGCCACCGAGGCCGAGATTAAGGCCATCAAGGATCAGGTGAAAAACGAGATCGCCGAAGCGGCCCGGTTTGCCGACGAAAGCCCGTACCCCGACGGAGCGGACCTGTACTCTGACAACTATTCCCAGCCGTACCCCTTCCTGACCTAGCACTCGCTTCAGGATTAGCGGACTACGTATATTCATCGGCACACACGCGTCGAATGAACCGTACCGAGTTTCTCAAATCCTCGACCGAAACCTCTACCTCCGCGGGTAGCGGGGCGAATAGTCGGGCGCGGGGCGCGGGAAGTTCGATTTGGTTGCCGTATCTTTGCGCCACTTTTCCCGGCCCCGCACTGGCAGAGCCGGCAGTATTCAGATTATTATGGCAGCAAAGAACAATATTGGACGTCGTCCGACCGGAACTCCCCGTGGAGGCCGTCGCCCCCAGGAAGAGCAAATTCGCATCGAACAGGACGACACCCTGGTCGACATCGTAGAGGTCCGGGACCAGGGCCTGGACTTTTTCGAACGTAACCGCAAGCCGATCATCATCGCCGTGGTGGCGCTGATCGCCGTCGTCGCCCTCGCTCTCCTGTACCAGACCTTCATTCACCGGCCCGCCGAGCGCAACGCCGCCGAGCAGATGCAACAGGCCCAGTACCAGTTCGAACAGGACAGCTTCAGCCTGGCCCTCACCAATCCCGGGCAGGGCTACCCCGGCTTCCTGGATATTGCCGACCAGTACTCCGGTACCGAGTCCGGCAACCTGGCCAACTACTACATCGCCGTGAGCTACCTCAACCTGGGGCAGTACGAGGCCGCCCTCGACTACCTCGAGGACTTCGACGCGGACGGCGACCTGCTCCCTGCCATGAAGATGGGCGTGATGGGTGATCTCCAGAGCGAACTCGGTAACTACGATGCCGCCATCTCCTCCTACGAGGACGCCGTGGATGAAGCGGACCAGAATTTCGTCACCGGAGGGTACTACCTGAATAAGCTCGGTCTGCTGCTGCGCAACCAGGGCCGCACGGACGAGGCGCTTGCCGCTTTCCGCCGCCTCAAGACCGATTACGGCAATAGCACCGAAGCCGCCCAGGCCGATAAGTATATCGCCGCTCTCGGGGGTTAGGCCCCGAACTGACGGTGCAGCAGGCGGAGGGTTTTTACCTTCTTACCGCTTTCGTCAAATACCGAAATCAGATACAGGCCGTTCGGAAGCTCGGCAATGTCGTAGCCCTGCGGGCCCGACTCCCCCTTGAAGGTCGCGATCTGACGGCCCAGGGTGTTGGTCACCTCTACCCGTCCGATGCGGACGTTACGCGGAGCCTCCACGAAGAAGTTATCCGAAGCCGGATTGGGATATAGCCTCAGGGTCACCGGAGCGGGGCGGGCGGCTTCCGAAGCCGCCGCCACGGGAGGAGCATTGCGCTGCACGACGCTGGATTCTACGGTCGCCGTTGCAAGGATGGCGCCCGGAAACGTGAGATCGGAAAACCTGAGTTCCGTGGATCCGGAGCCCGTGACGCCGTCCGGTCGAAGGGTAACATAGAAGGTAGCCGACTGTCCCGGTCCCAGGGTGATGCGCCGGCCGTTCTGTTGTTCGGATTCGGTGTTGACGAATGGGGTAGCGCGGCTCACCCGGTCGAGGGTCTGGAAAGTCCAGGCGCGGGGCTGCCGCCGGGCTACCGTTTCCCGGACCAGCTCGATAGTGCGGCCGGAATTGTTGGTGACCACGATGGAGGTGACGTCCTCGAAATCCTCGTCCAGGTTATCCACAACGATCTCCTTACTGACCACCGCGGGCTCCACCCGCAACACACCGGATTGCTGGGCCGGAAGGGGGAGGCAGCAATAGCTGGTGAGCAGGAGTAACAGTGCTTTCATCCGGGGTGGGGTAGTGTATGTAAAAACTGGAACGGTCCAGGCCGGTCAAGGTTAGCGGTACCTACAATAATAATCCGGTGGCTGCCCTTCCGGAACCCGGCCCCGCCGCTTTAACATTTAATTACTTCTTTACCTTTGCGGCCTATGAAAGTATCGCTGAACTGGCTCCGGGACTATCTGGACCTCGACCTCCCGCCCGCGCAAATCGGTGAATTACTCACCGGTACCGGACTGGAAGTGGAGGGGATGGAGAAGGTGGAGTCGGTGCCCGGCGGCCTCGAGGGCGTGGTCGTAGGCCACGTGCTCACCTGCGTGGAGCACCCCAACGCCGACCGCCTGTCGCTGACCACCGTCGACATCGGCGGCGGGGAGCCCGTCTCCATCGTGTGCGGTGCCCCGAACGTGGCGGCCGGACAGTACGTACCGGTAGCCACCGTCGGCACCACCCTGTACCCGACGGGCGGCGAGCCCCTCACCATCCGCAAAGGAAAGATCCGCGGCGAAGTGAGCGAGGGCATGATCTGCGCGGAGGACGAACTCGGTCTCGGCAGCAGTCATGCCGGTATCCTGGTCTTCGGGGAGGAGTACCGGCCCGGCACGCCGGCGGCGGATGTCTTCCAGCTGGAGACGGATTATGTCTACGAGATCGGGCTCACCCCCAACCGCTCCGATGCCACCAATCACCTCGGCGTGGCCGCCGACCTGGCCGCCGCCCTGAGCGTGGAGGAGGGCCGGGCGATCCGGCTGCGCAAGCCCGACGTCTCTGCGTTCACGGAAGGCCCGGCACCTGCGTTCCCCGCCACCGTATCCGACGCTACCCAGGCGCCGCGCTATGCCGGTCTGGTGATCGAGAACCTGAGGGTGGAGACCAGTCCCGACTGGCTCCGCGCCCGCCTCAATGCCGTCGGCGTGCGCCCCATCAACAACGTGGTGGACGTGACCAACTACATCCTGCACGAGCTGGGGCAGCCCCTGCATGCCTTCGACCTGGACCGGGTGGGCGGCGGCAGGATCGTGGTGGAAAAGCTGCCCGAAGGCACCGTGTTCAAATCGCTGGACGGCGTGGACCGCAAGCTGACCGCCGACGACCTGGTGATCTGCGACGCCAGTGACCGTCCGATGTGTATTGCCGGCGTATTCGGCGGAGCGGAGAGCGGCGTGAGCGACTCCACCACCCGCATCTTCCTCGAGGCGGCCCACTTCGACGCGGGCACCACCCGCCGCAGCAGTATGCGCCACAACCTGCGCACCGACGCGGCACGCATCTTCGAGAAAGGCAGCGACCCCAACGTGGTGGTATACGCCCTGCAGCGCGCGGCCCTGCTGCTGCAGGAGCTGGCCGGCGGCACCGTGGCCAACCAGATACTCGACCTCTACCCCGAGCCCGTCCGGCCCCGTCACGTGCGGGTGCGCTACCGGCGTACCGCGGACCTGATCGGCGTGGACCTGGGGCGGGACACCATCCGCCGCATCCTGCGCAGCATGGATATGGAGCTCGCGGAGGACGGCGACGACGCCTTCACCGTGGCCGTACCGACCAACAAGGTGGACGTGACCCGCGAGGTGGACGTCATCGAGGAGATCCTGCGGGTGTACGGATTCAATAAGGTGCCGGAGCCCGCGATGATCACTACCGCGATGGTGGTGGCCCCGCAGCCCGACCCCAACGCGATCCGCGAGCTCATCGGTGACCTGCTGGCGGCCAACGGCTTCCACGAAATGATGGCCCTCAGCCTCTCGGAGAGCCGCTACTACGCCGACCGGACCGACCTCGTGGGCATCAACAACACCAGCAACGTGCACCTGGACGTCTTGCGGCCGGGGATGCTCTTCAGCGCGCTCGAGGCCGTGCGCCACAACCACAACTTCAGCCAGCGCGACCTGCGCCTGTTCGAATTCGGGCGCAGCTACCACCTGGACGGGGAGCGCTACCGCGAGGTGAACCACCTGACCCTCACCCTGACCGGCCGCCGCAGCCCGGAAACGTGGCACGCGGCCGACGACGCGCGGGCCGGCTACTACACCCTCAAGGGGGCCGTGGAGCTGGTACTCAAGCGGTTGGGTATCGACAACTACCGTACGGCGGAGGCGCCGGCGGAGGACTTCGACTTCGGCCTGCGCTACCACAAGGGCCCGCTGGAACTGGTGGACTTCGGCGGGGTCGCGGGTGCCAGGGCGGATGCCGCGGCGGTGAAGGCCGGGGTATTCTTTGCCGACTTCAACTGGGATAACCTGCTGCGGGTACTGCCACGCAAAGCGCCCGAGGTGGTGACGCCGGGGCGGTACCCGACCGTACGGCGCGACCTCGCGCTGGTGGTGGACCGTGCGGTGACCTTTGCCGACATCGAGCGGCTCTCGCTGAAGGCCGGCAAGCAGCTGATCACCGGGGTCAATCTTTTTGACGTATACCGCAACGCGGAGCAGCTCGGCGCGGGCAAAAAAAGCTACGCCGTGAGCTTCCTGCTGGAGAGCGGGGAGCGGACGCTGCAGGACAAGGAGGTGGACAAAACGATGCGTGCGGTAGAGGCTATTCTGGCCAAACAGCTGGGTGCGGAGGTTCGGCGTTAATTTATACCTTTACTGCAACCAAAGCACTATGAAACCGGCTACCCAAATTGACGGACTTGAAATAAAACTCCGGCAGCTTGCCGCTAAGGTGCAGCGACAGCGCGCGCAGCACGAAGCGGTACTCGCCGAAAACGAAAACCTGAAACGGGACCTCGACCGCCAGCTCGGCGTCGTGAGCTCGCTGAAGGATAAGCTAGCGCAGACCCAGCAGCCTACCGCTGCCGGGCAACCGCCAGCCGACAACGAGGACCAGCGGGAGACCATCGAGTTTTGTCTCCGCGAGATCGATCGTTGCCTCGACTGGCTACACCGTAATTAAGTCATGGCAGATAACGCCCAGGATAATAAGCCGATCAGCGTGGTCATTGCGGGCCGCCCCTATCCCATCCGCGTAGCGGAAAACGAGGAGGAAGGGTTGCGTGCCCTGGTCAAGGAGATCAACGACCGCTTCAACGACTTCCAGATCAAATACCGCGACCGCGATAAGCAGGACTGTCTGGTCATGACCCTGCTCACCTACGCCAGCGAACTGCGCAGCGCGCGGGATCAGGCGGACAGCGGCAGCGACGTGGAACTGAATAAGCGGCTGGCTAAACTGAATGACTTGGTTGAGGGGATGCTCTAGCGTTCACATCTTCAACTTAATTCTACCCATGGACATCATCATCGGGCTCGTGATCGGGCTCATCGTAGGCGCCGCGATCGCCTACTTCATCTTTGGCGGCAAAGCCAAAGAGCAGGACCAGGTACACCAGCGCGAAGCCGAGAAAATCCTCGCCGACGCCAAACTGAAGGCCGAAAAACTACAGTCGGAAGCCGAACTCAAGGCCGAGAAGACCTTTGCCGAGTTCCGCGACAAGCAGGAGGAATTCAAAAAACAGAAGATCGCCGAGAGCCGCGAAAAATTCGCCCGCTATAAGGAAGAATTCAAGCAGGAAAAGGCCGAGGAACTGGTCGAACTCCGGGAGAAGCGCGACGCCCTTAAGGAGGAGCAGAACGCCATGCGCGAAGAGCGGGCCGGCTTTAAAGCAGAACTCGACGAGGTGCTCAAGGCCAAGGAAGGACTGAAAAAGCGGGAAGAAGAGATAGTAGCCCGCAAGCGAGAGCTGGAATCCGAGATCGAGCGCACCCGCGAAAAGCAGGACGAACTGGAATCCCAGCACGAGCGCTTCTCCGCCGAACTGGAGCGCATCGCCGGACTGAGCCAGGCCGAAGCCAAGTCGCGCCTGCTCAAAGACGTACGCGCAAAATCCGAGAACGACGCCCTGAGCCTCCGCCGCGAGCTGCTGGAGGAAGCCAAGGAGGACGCCGCCAAGGACGCCCGCAAGGTGGTGATCAACACCATCCAGCGCATGTGCGCCGAAATGACCATCGAGAACACCGTCTCGGTCTTCAGCCTCGACAACGACAACGTGAAGGGACAGATCATCGGCCGGGAAGGCCGCAACATCCGCGCCATCGAGGCGGCCACCGGCGCCGAACTGGTGGTGGATGATACCCCGGAAACCATCGTGATCTCCAGCTTCGACCCCATCCGCCGGGAAGTGGCCCGCCTGTCGCTGAAGCGGCTGGTGAGCGACGGACGCATCCACCCCGCCCGCATTGAAGAGGTGGTCAATAAGACCCGCAAGGAGCTGGAGGCCGGTATCAAAGAGATCGGCCAGAAGACCGTCATCGAACTCGACATCCACGGCCTGCCCGCCGACCTGATCCGTATGGTCGGCTGCATGCGTTACCGCAGCAGCTACGGCCAGAACCTGCTCAAGCACAGCGTGGAGACCGCTCACCTCTGTGCCGTCATGGCCGCCGAAATGGGCCTGAACAAGAAGCAGGTGAAGATGGCCAAGCGCGCCGGTCTGCTGCACGACATCGGTAAGGTCGCCGATGAGGACAGCGAGCTCAGCCACGCCCTCTACGGCATGCAGATGGCCGAGAAACTGAACGAGAACCCTATCGTGGTGAATGCCATCGGTGCCCACCACGACGAGATCGAGATGAACAACATCATCTCACCC
>JBGTHX010000300.1:0-14153 GCA_041746055.1 Lewinella sp.
CAACAAATATTCCTTCAGCAGCCAATGCCTCACGGTACATGCTTATCAACTCTACAACAGCTAATGGCATTTCATTTATAACATTTTCAGCGTGTCCTGTAAGTTCAGCTTTCCTGTATACTAGTTCGTTAAAGGGATCACCAAAATCGTGATCACCAACGCCCGGGTCTATACCAAGTATCTGAAAATAGAATCCAAGTCCACGTTGTATACCTGCAAATCGATACTGTTCCGGATTTAATTTGGGAATTTTGAACACATCGTTGTCAGTTCGAATTACGAAATTGATTTCGAGAACTTTTAGCAACTCTATATAAGTGCTAAAGCCTACACCATCAACCATAAGAACGCTAATGTTATGGCGATCAAGATCAACACCAATCTGACGGGCTAAAGCTTTGTAAAACAACACCTCAGATTGCCCTTCAACCAGCAAAATCACATCCGCAAAAAACGCCTCTGCAGCTATGGCATCTAAGCGATGACCAAAATCGATAAATGAGTTTTCAACCAAAGGTGTACAACCGGAACTAGCCGCGCGGGTCTGCATTGCCCTTGAGGTCAGTCTCACAATTGAACCTGGAGCAAACTTTCCAGCAATCTCTGGAGAGTGTGAGGTTATTATCACTTGCGCATTAAGATTTGATGATAGATAGCTGGCAAGCTTTCTTTGTTGATGTGGATGAAGATGGGCTTCAGGTTCCTCTATAGCGCAGATTATTGATTCAATTTCAGCCTGACCTTCTTCAAGCCGATTCTTAGATGCCCAAAGCGAAAGAAATATTTGATTGTTTCTCCCGTCCCCTCCAATATCAAGCCGCCTACCTTCTACCTTGGAGGCTAAGTGAGCGCCATCTATGAATACTGATGGGTCAGTTGCCCCAACCTCAAAAACTACATTTTGTGCTTCATGATGAACTGACAATTCACTCAGTTCGGCATTTATTCCAGTAGTTGCCCGTTCCACATAACTCATCGCTTCCACACTCCTATTTATCTCATCAAGGTTTGTTTTGACCCTATCTTGTAGTTTGCTATCTGCAAAAATTTCCTCGTCGGTTCTACTGTCTTTTGCCTCCTGCAACAAGTGCCTTTTCTCTTTTTGAATGAAAGAAGCTAGGTTTCGATTGCTATTAACGTATCGGATATTCAGTGTCTTGAGATAAATTCTAGAGGGCAACTCCTTCAAGGCATTACTCTCAATTGAAGGCCCTGCTTTAATAAAATACTCTTTTTTTCCAGAATCTATATCTCTTCGGGCTGAGTACTGTAGCACAAGTACACCATCTTCACTGACACCCCCCTTAAAACGCGTGATGATATTTTCACCCAGCTCATCAAGCCACAAGGTGATGGAAAAATGATTTAAATCTTTTTGATAAGTGTAGAAGTCAGAATCTCTTGGTTCCAAATCCGCTTCTGATAAGGTCTTGTCTAGCAAAAGTCGAATCGCATACAGAAGATTGGTTTTCCCAACATCGTTCGCTCCAATAATTAGAGTCTTTTGAACTAGATTGATTGTTGAATCAAAAAAGTTGCGATAACCGCTTAAATGTATCGAAGTAATTTTCACGAATTACAGGTATAAGTTTAGGAAAAATCTGGCTAGCAAGATAATCAGCGGTAGCTTGTCATCCCTAGATTTCAAATCGCTTTGTCTAGTAATTTGATTTTTCAATTGCAACCATCCGTCGAGACCACGGCCCGAAATGCGGCGAACCTAGTGGTCTGTTAATGCTAAAACTTATGGTAAGCCGAAATTTTGCTTAGATTTTGAAAGACATGGTAATCAAGTCTTTAGATAGAAAGGAATCAAATAAGTCTACCCCTATTTAAAGCTTGACGGACCACTAGGTCAGTAGAGGTGCACACTTCTAAACTCTACTTAACATAATCAACGTTATCGGACCAATCTTGCCTTTCAGATACGATGATCAGAGCGCGCAAATACGAATCGCCTACCGTGTGGGGTAGGGGCCTAATCTGTTGAGGGGGTTCACTTCATTAGCGCCCCCCCCAAAGCTATCATTTCTGCAGATCCAGATTACTCTACCAATTTAGCGGTAAAGCCTGCCTCAGCTACGATCCGGCTCACCTCCGCTGGTGCGATATTGTCATCAGTCTCTACGGTGAGGATGCGGTCGGGACTATCCAGGGCCACCTTCCAGTCCTTTATGTCGTTACTGTCGTTCAGGATAGGGGTCACACCACGGACACAGCCGCCGCAGTTGATGTTGGTTTTAAATTGCATGGTTTTCATGGTACGAACGTTGGCCCGACATCGGCTGTCGGAGGGTTTAAAGTGGAATTGATTTTAGCCGCAAACTATTTAGCACCACCGACACCGAGCTAAAGGCCATGGCCGCCCCCGCGATCATCGGATCGAGGAGGAAACCGTTGATGGGATAGAGGAGCCCGGCGGCAATGGGGATACCAATCAGGTTGTAGATAAAGGCCCAGAACAGGTTCTGGCGAATGCCCCTTACCGTTATCTTGGAGAGTTCAAGGGCGCGCGGGATGACGGCCAGGTCGGAGGTAATGAGGGTCATTTTGGCTACGTCCATGGCGATGTCGGAGCCATGACCCATCGCGATACTAACGTCAGCCGTGGCCAGCGCCTGAGAATCGTTGATGCCGTCACCCACCATGGCAACTACCTTGCCCCGTTGCTGTAGTTCCCTCACGAAATCGGCCTTGTCGGCGGGCAGAACTTCGGCGCGGTAGTCGTCTAGTCCAACCTGCTTAGCAACGGCCGCTGCAGTCTGCCGGTTATCGCCGGTAAGCATGTACACCCCGATGTCTCGGTCGTGCAGGCTCCGGATGGCCCGGGCCGAATTTTCTTTAACGGGGTCGGCAATGGCAACAATGCCGATGGCTTCCCCGCTTCTGGCCATGAAGATTACGGTGTTGGCCCGCTCGCGGAGGGTATCGGCGCGGTCCTTCAGGTTGGCCGAGATGATAACGTTCTGCTCGGTCAGCAGGCGTTGGTTACCGACGTAGTAGGTATTGGGGCCGTGAACGAAGCGGATACCCCGGCCCGTGAGACTCTCAAAGTCAGTGACCTGAGCGTCGATCAGGCGCTGGTCTTCCAGCCACCCCACCACCGCACGAGCCAGGGGGTGTTCGGAAAGCGACTCGCCGGCTCGCAGGATGCCCTTTACCGCGGCCGGGTCAATGATATCTTCCCAGTACTCCGCCGTGACGGTGGGCCTGCCCTGGGTAATGGTGCCGGTCTTGTCGAGTACGACGGCATTGACCCGGTGGGCCTGTTCCAGACTCTCAGCGTCCTTAATGAGAATATTATTTTCCGCTCCCTTGCCAATACCGACCATGATGGCCGTCGGCGTAGCCAGGCCCAGGGCGCAGGGGCAGGCGATGACCAGCACCGCGACGGAGGCCAGCAGAGCGTGGGAAAAAGCATCCTCCCCGCCCCAGACCATCCAGGCGATAAAGGTCACCACCGCGATGGCGATCACTGCCGGCACGAAAATGCCCGCGATCTTATCCACCAATTTCTGTACCGGTGCCTTACTACCCTGGGCCTCCCGCACCATTCGGATAATGGAGGCCAGCAGGGTAGTGCCACCAACCTTTTCGGCTACGAATCGGAAGCTGCCGCGCTGGTTGACGGTGCCGGCGAAGACCGCTTCACCCGGCGTCTTGCGTACGGCTACGGGCTCCCCGGTGATCATGCTTTCGTCAACGTAACTACCGCCTTCGGTAACCTGACCGTCTACCGGGATCTTTTCTCCGGGCCGCACGATGAGGGTCTGGCCCACGCTCACCTCTGCGATCGGTAATTCGACCTCCCGGCCGTCGACGATCGCACGTACCGTCTTCGGCTGAAGTCCGATCAGTTTCTTGATCGCCGAGGAGGTATTGGACTTTGCCCGCTCCTCCAGCAGCTTGCCGAGCGAGATGAACACGACGATAACGGTTGCGGCTTCGTAGTAGACGTGCGGCTGCAGCCCGCGCGCGAGCCAAAATTCCGGGTTTACGGTATTGAAGACGCTGAATAAAAACGCGATACCCGTGCTCAGCGCCACGAGAGTATCCATGTTGGCCTTTCCGTACCGCGCCTGCCTAAAGGCCCCCACGTAAAAATGGCGACCGAACCAAAAGAGTACCACGGAGGCCAGCACCAGGGAGATCCAGCGGCCGGCCTGCCACTCCATAAGGAACATCCCGATCACGAATACCGGTAGGGTAAACACGGCCGCCCAGATGGTCCGTCGCTTAATGGTTTGGTAGGCCTCCTCCTTTAACTCTTCCTGCGCCGCGTCGGAGTCCTCGGTATCGATGAGCAGATCGTAACCGACCCCCTGCACGGCGGCCCGCAACTCTTCCGCGGTGATCTTGCCGGCGTCGAAGTCCACCTGCGCCGTGGTGTTAGCGTAATTGACGCTGACGCTCCGCACCCCGGGCAACTTAGCGATGATGGTCTCGACGCTGGCCGCACAGCTCGCGCAGCTCATTCCGGTAACGGGAAAAGAAACGGGACGAACGTCCACCGTTGCCTCAGCCGGTTTTGCGAACGTGGTACTCATATAGCGGATATTTAAGAAAAAACACGCCCGGTAGGGGGGTGGTTTTTCTACCTTTTGCTAATATGCGTTGGAATACGATCCTTCAGCCTAGTGATCGTGATTCCCGTGCCCGCCGCCGCCTTCCACCGCTTGGTAGGAGTAGTCGCTGGTGGGGACCATGCGGTATATCTTGCCGGTTGTACCGTCGGGTCCCGGCTTCTCACAGGTAAGGAGAAAGAGCTCGCCCGACCGGTCTTCGGCGAAGCCGTTGATGTACCGGCCTACTTTACCCCCCGCCGTATTACTGACGTTCACCTCGGAAACCTCCCACGTTCCACCCGCGTCGCGCGCCCTGTAAATGGCTCCGGCAGGACTTTCATGCTGCTGCGTCCACATCGCAAATAGGTAACTGCCGTCGAGGCCGGTGAGCCGATCGCCCCGGTAAACGTAGCCACCGATGATGGCGATACCGTACCCCCCGTAATCAAGGGTGTCAACGTGCGGTAACACGATGATGGGGTCAAGGAGGGGCGCGCCCTCGGGCGTTTGGTCCGGACAATCGCCCAGTGGTCGCTTGGCATCCGAGGCATTGAAACAGCTCGTGCCTTCCTTGACGTTCCAGCCATAATTACCCCCGGACTCAATGATATTCACTTCTTCCCAGAGCTCCTGACCGAGATCGGCGGCGTAGAGCGCATTGTTACCTCCCCGGTCGAAGGAGAAACGATAGGGATTGCGTAGTCCCGTAGCGTACATCTCTTTCACCCCTTCCCGGTCGGCTAGAAAGTTATCGGCCGGTATTCCGTAGGGATCTCCCCGGTTGATATCGATACGGATGATGCTGCCCAGCAGGTTCTGCGTTTCCTCCTGACCGTTGCCACCCTCGTTGCGGTCGTACCAGTCCGCGGTATGGCCCTTGTCGGAATCGTCAGCTCCACCGCCGTCGCCGAGACCGAGGTAGAGGAAGCCATCGGGACCGAAGGTGAGGGTGCCGCCGTTGTGGTTGTCCTGGGGCTCGTCAACGTACAGCAGAATCTTCTCCGATCCTGGGTCCGCCCGAAGGGCGTCGTTGCCGTCGCGACGGAACTCGGAGAGGTGTTTGGTGTGGTCCCAGCCGGCGGGTGCGCCACTCCTTAGGGGTACGCTGTAGTGAACGAAAAAGCGACCGTTGTCGGCGTAGTCCGGATGAAAAGCGAGGCCGAGTAGCCCACGCTCTTCGTGCTCGGGCTTCAGGTCCATAATTTTGTCACGGACGTCGAGAAAGGGCTGATCGAGCAACCGTCCGTCGGTATCGACGACGCGAATCACCCCGGGTTGGTCGACGATGTAGTAGCGGCCGTCGGGCCCCTCTTCCATGCTTACGGGATTGGTGAAGCCTTCGGCGAAGAGCTCCAGGGCTACGCTGTCGGTGGCAGTGGTCGAGGCTGCGGTCTCCGGGGCGGTAGTAGAAACGGTCGTGCCGTCATTACCACAGGCGGACAGTAGTACCGCGAGTGCAAAAAGGCTTGTCGTAAAAGCAACGGTGGTGGATCGCATAGGGTCGTTAGTTTGAAAGTTGGTTCCGTAAGAGCTGCGCGTTTACCGCGCAAATCACCGTACTGGCGCTCATCAGGGCCGCCCCGATGGCCGGGCTGATCATTAGTCCCGGCACGAAGCCCGTGGCCAGCGGCAAAGCCACGACGTTGTAGCCGGTGGCCCACCAGAGGTTCTGCACCATTTTACGGTGGGTCGCCTTACCGAAAAGGATGAGGTTGGCAATGTCCTTCGGGTCGCTATCCACCAGCACCACGTCGGCGGTCTCGGCGGCTACGTCGGTACCTGAGCCGATGGCGATCCCCACGTCGGCCTGGGCCAGGGCCGGCGCGTCGTTTACCCCATCCCCCGTCATGGCGACAAACTCCCCCGCTGCCTGCAGCTCCCTGATCTTGGCCTGCTTTTCTTCCGGCAGTACCTCGGCCATATAATCGTCCATGCCGAGTACCCCGGCGACGGCAGCCGCCACCCGCTCGTTGTCGCCGGTCAGCAAGGAGCACTTAATGCCGTTGTCCTGTAGGGTTTTAATGGCCCCGGCCGAGCTCTTCCTTATCCGGTCGGCAAAGGTTACGAAGCCAGCCAGTACGCCGTCGATCACGACGAAAATCTTGGTTTCTACGGTTTCCCGTTCTTCCACCGGAGCAGTAATACCGACCCCTTCGAGCATGGGGTAACCACCGGCACGCACGGCCTTACCATTCACCGTACCACTCACGCCGATCCCGGCTTCGTACACGAAATTGCTGCTGGCGGGTACCCGTAGGCCGTCCGCTTTGGCCCGCCGGGCTAGTCCCTTAGCAATGTGGTGCTCCGAACCGCTCTCCACCGCCGTAGCGTAGCGGAGGAGCTCGGCCTGGTCGTAGGCTCCGTCGAGGGGTACTACGCGGGTCACTTCGTGGGACCCCTCGGTCAGCGTACCCGTCTTGTCGAATACGATGGTCGTGATTTTGCGGGAGTTTTCGAAGGCCGTACGGTTGCGGATCAGTAGCCCGTTCTTGGCCGATACGCTGGTCGAGATTGCGGCCACCAGCGGAACGGCCAGGCCGAGGGCGTGTGGACAGCTGATCACCATTACCGTCACCATTCGTTCCAGGGCGAAGGCCAGCTCGCTCCCCAGCAGCAGCCACACGGCAAAGGTGCCAAATCCCCCCGCCAGGGCCACGACGGTGAGCCACTTAGCCGCGCGATCGGCCAGCTTCTGGGTCTGCGACTTCTGCCCCTGGGCCTCCCGCACCAGGTTAACGACCCGCGCCAGGTAGGTATCCTCCCCGGTTCCCTTCACCTCCACTCTGATCGATCCGCTGCCATTGATGGAACCACCGATGACCTCCGCGCCGCTTGTCTTGCTGACCGGCTGACTCTCCCCCGTCAGCATACTCTCGTTCAGGTCGGTGCTGCCCTCGGTGATCAGGCCGTCGGCTGGCACCTTCTCTCCGGGCTTGACGACGATCAGGTCGCCCGGCTTCAGCGTGCTGACGGCAACCTTAGTCACGTGATTGCCGTGGACCAGGTTCGCCTCCGCCGGCATCAGCTCGGCCAGTGCTTCCAGGGCGCGGCTGGCACCGAGGACGGAACGCATTTCGATCCAGTGACCCACCAGCATGACATCGATCAGGGTAGCTAGCTCCCAGAAAAAGGTTTTTCCCTCCAGCCCGAATACCACCGCCGAACTATAGAGATAGGCCGCCGAGATAGCTACGGCAATCAGGGTCATCATCCCCGGTGCACCCTTGCCCAACTCTTCCTTGAGTCCCTTCAGGAAGGGCCACCCGCCGTAGAAATAGATAATCGAGGAAAGACCGAACAGTACCAGCATCTGCCCTGGGAAAATCCAGTCAATTCCCAGCCACTGCTGGACCATGGGAGCCAGGAGCAGCACGGGCAGGGTAAGTACCAGGGAAACCCAGAAGCGCCGCTTGAAGTCTTCGATCATCATCCGGTGGTGATCGTGGTGACCACCCTTACTTGCGCCGTGATCCATCGAGTCATGATCCATTTTACCGTGGTCCATTCCACTTTGGTCCATGGTACCATGATTGTCGTGGCTAATGGCTTTTTCGTGGCCGTGTTCGGTAAGTTCCGCCAGGTGGTCGCCCACTTTGTCGGCTTCGGTAGCCAGACCGTAGTTGCCGGCGTCCCTGAGCGCCTCCTCCAGGGTGGCGCGGGGAACGTGGCGGGACATGGTTACCGTAAGCCGGTTGTCGGTGATTTCCACGCTGTCGACGCCATCCACGCGTTGCAGGGCGGTTCGCACCGCTTGGCTGCCGCGGTCACCGTCTCCGAATCCGCTGATGGTATAGCTATGGGTCATGGTTCGTTGTTTTCTATTCGGCGGCGAGCGGCAGGGATATTCGCAGGGAATCCCAGGACATACTGATCGTCCCCGCCCCCTCACCGGTTGCCGTCACCGCATAAGTTAGGGCTTCCACCGAGTGATCCAGCACCTCGGGCCGCACCCGCAAACGGAGCACGTCGCGCGTCTCGTCGTAGTCGTCGGCCAGGTGCTGTTCGTAGTTCTCGTTGAGAATGACGGTCCATTCTTCCCGGCCCGGAATGGTGAATAGGGCATAGGTGCCCGCGACCACTTCCCGGCCATCGATCCTCACCGGGCCGCTGAAGTTAACCGAAGTGGCGTTGTGTGCTCCCGTAGCCCAGACCCGGTCGTAGGCCACCAGCCCGCCCCAGATCATGCGTCCACGTTTTCCGGGGGAGGAATAATCAACGTGCACGTGCGTATCCCCGATGGATCCCATGGCGGAGGTGTGCGGACTCAGTGGTTTAGCCTTGGTTTCCACCGCGCCGTGGTCGTGTTCCGGAGTCGTTTCCGTTGCGGGAACGCCATCGTCGGTTGTGGCGGGCGCGCAGGTGTAGAGCACTACCGGGAATACAAGCAGGCAGAAAATTCTTGTTGGTATGGTCATTGTTAATCTTTATCGGTGAGTGAAATGAAGGAGGAAACGGCAAATACGGTCGTCGTAAAGCCCAGCACCATCTCGCCCCAAACCACCACTTTGGCCGGATAAGTGGCCGGAACGTATTCTCCGAAACCGGTAGCCGTAAACGTGACGGTACTGAAGTAAAGTCCGTCGACGAAGCGGTAGAACAGGGACGCGGGTGCAAAATTCTTAATCGCCCCGCCGTCCGCCAGGGTCAACAGGCAGTAATTAACCCCGTAGGCGGTAACGAAGAAGGCGGTCATTATGGCCAGGGAAATCAGGCAGTTGGACACATCCATATCCTCCCCGTTGATGTGGTTGAATACCCGGCGAAAGGTAGTAAAGAGGTAGAAGCAAAGTTGCGCGGTAGCGATCAGCGCCACCAGGGCGGCGGTAAAGGCAAGCTCCAGCCGCAGGGCCACGACTGCCAACCCCGCCCCGACCGACAACAGGCCTATTTCCCGTAACAGCAGCCCCCACTGGATGGCCCTACCCACGGAAAAGCTGGATTAGGGTGATTAACACACCGGTTCCCAGTAGCAGTAGAATGATCGACGTAGTGATTACGTTCAGGGTCCGTTTGAACTTGCCCTTCGGCGCATTGGGTCGGCAGCAGTCCTTCATGACGGTCGCTTTTAGTGTTGGTGTACTTCAGTAGATTCCCCGGATTCCTCCTCGAGGTAATTCCCTTGCACCCCGACCCCGTGGATGTAGACCAGCGTGCCCCCGTAGTGCCCGGCCATGCCTACGGTGAAGGCCGAGCCAGCGACCACCGCCATCACCACCAGTTCCAGCCATTTACGATCCTGCATTAACCACAGGCTCACCGCCTTCAGCGCCAGGGCGGTCCCGCTGAGCCAGAGGGTCCAACTGGCGTAAGTATCGTGAAGCGCGAGTACTTGCTGGGCGGCGGGAGTAAGATCATGGGTGTGGGGATGCGTCCACTCGCTGGAGGCCACCGCACCCGCGACCCCGCCCAGAAGTAACAGCAGCGTGATCCAGTTTAGGGGCTTTTTCCATAGGAATAGCGAGGCAAGCTGGGTGCTCGCCGCAATGATGAGCAGCATGATGGGCACGTGCACCACCACCGGGTGCAGGTTGGGAAAGTCCGACAGAGAGGCCTGCACGACGGAAGATTCCGCTAACTGCTGCGCCACGCCCATGGCCGGAAAAAGCAGAAGGAGCAACCAGATATGCGAAATTTTCATAGCATCGTTTTTTAATGGCATCCTATCATCACTTACCACATGACCTTGATGCCAGCACCGAGGCCATAGTCGCTATCGTAGCGGGCCTCTACGCCGAAGTACTGCCCCAGGATGTAACTAGTACCAAAGGTGTACTCGAACGACTGCCCAGTGAAGCTGTACCGCCCCTGGGCCGAGGCCCGCCAACGGCTGGTTAGTGGAATATCTTCCCGCTCCAGCTGCAGCTCGAAGCGGCCACGGTGGTCGACGCGCAGATCCGACCACACCATCATGGGCAGGAAGTAGCGCACACCGGCCAGAGCGACGGCCTCGGTCTCCAGGCTTTCCCGGTTGATCTCCGGGTCCATAACCTGCTCTCCGTCGTACTCGAAGCCCACGTAAGCCGACAGGAACTGCCGGGGATCGAGGTAGCGCATGGCCTTACCCTCCACCTCGAAGTTACCGTCGTAGTCGGCCTCGCCCTCCAGGCTGAACTCATTATAAATGTTGAAGTAGGCGAAGTCCGCCCAGCTTCCATTGCTCAAACCGCTCACACTGGCCATACCGAAGTACTGCCGGTCGTCCATGGCGAATTTGTCGTAGTCTGCCTTATCCGCAATGAGTAAGTCGGAGCTGCCTTCGTAACCGATGATGCGCGCCATACCCGACATCATGTGGTACAGCAGGTGGCAGTGGAAAAACCAATCCTTATCCTCGGTAGCTGCAAACTCGATAATGGTAGTCTCCATCGGAGCTACGTTGACCACGTGTTTCAGGGGAGCATAGTCGCCCTGGTTATTGACCACGCGAAAGAAGTGACCGTGCAGGTGCATCGGGTGGCTCATCATGGTGGTGTTGTGGAACACGAAACGGACGTTCTCCCCCCGCTCGATCATGATCTTGTCCGACTCCGACAGGGGCTCGTTGTTGATCATCCAGACGTAACGTAACATGTTGCCACCTAAGTAGAGATGCACCACCCGAACGGGCCGTCCATCCTTGAGGGCGGTAGGTTCCTCGGAGCGCAGCATGTTGTAATCAAAGATGGTCTCGTCGGGGTAGACCTTTTTGAGTTCGTTGTAGCCAGTCATCATGACGCCCATAGGCGCGTCGGCACCCATCGGCATGTCCATGGTTTTGCCGTCCATCTCGGAGGCTTTGTAGGTCTTTCCCATATTCATGCCGGGCATGTTGGGATCCATCTTGCTATGGTCCATCTTCCCGTGATCCATACCGGCGGGCGGGGTAGTATCCTTCTTCATACCGGGCATGTCATGACCCATCTTGCTATGATCCATCCTGCTGTGATCCATGCCGGCGGGTGGGGTAGTATCCTTCTTCATACCGGGCATATCATGATCCATCTTACCATGATCCATACCAGGCATATCCATCGTTGACGAACCATCTTTCGTGGGCATATTCATCTCCTCATGGGCGGCCTTGCCCTGCTGCGTGCCTTCATCCTCCATATCCATCTGCATGCCCATGTCCATCATGGATTGCATGAGAATATCTTCGTTAGTGGGTGCCTGACCGGCGGGGTAGACCCGCGGCTCCGGAATATCGGACGGTGCCTTACCCATTTGCATATCGGGCATACCGGCCATCATATCTTTCATCTCTTTAGTAAGCGCGTAGTAGTCGACGGGGGGCAGGTCCGGGGCGGCGTGGTCGGTACCGGAACCAAGCCAGGTGGTCGTATGCTTGTAGCGGTCCCAGGAGGTAGCGCGGAACTCGTAGCGACCCTCGGCCGGCAGCGTAACCTGGATGTCGTAGGTCTCGGCCGTGGCGATGAGGAGCTTATCGACCTCGACGGGCACGACCTCCTGGCCGTCAGCGGAAACGACCGTCATCTTTCCCCCGGCAAACTGTAGCCAGAAGTGAGAAGAGGCCGATCCGTTAATGACGCGCAGGCGTATTGTTTCACCGGCAGCCAGATCGGCGTATGCATCGGTTATCTTACCATTGGTTAGGAAGGCATTGTAGTAAACGTCGGCCAGGTCCATACTGGGCATGCGGTTCCACTCCAACCAGGCCTGTTTGCCCAGGTTACCGGAGGCAAGGGCACCGCCGTAGCTCTGTACGGCATTTCGTTTGATGGCGTACCAGTCGGTGTGCCGCTTAATTTGGCGGAGTACTTCGTGGGGATCCTGCTCCGTAAAGTCGGAGAGTAAAACTACTTTTTCCTTCGTCGGCGTCCCCGCTTTGGGTTGAATTACGATAGAGCCATACAGTCCCTTCTGCTCCTGAAACTCGGTGTGGGAGTGATACCAGTAGGTGCCGTGCTGAATGATGGGAAAGGAGGCCACGTAGGTATCACCGGGCCTAATGAGGCTGGTGTTGAGCATGGGCACCCCGTCGTACTCATTAGGCAGCAGCAGGCCATGCCAGTGGAAAGACACGGTACCCTCGGTCCGGTTAGTCACGTAGATACGTGCCGAATCGCCCTCCGTAAAATTCAGGGTAGGGGCGGGAATGCTGCCGTTGGTGGCCAGGGCCGGGGTGGGCTTGCCCGTGAAGTTGACGACGGTGTCCGCTACGGTAAGGTGGTAATTAACCGTACTGCCGCTCCGCGTAGTGAGCGACTGGCCGGGGATCATCTCGTAGGTGCTGGTCTTACCGTCGTCAGCTTGCTGACCGAAGACAGGCAGGGATAGTAGGATTAGTAGTAGGGGTAAACCACTGAATAATATGCGGTTCATGTCGGTGGTCTTTGAGGGTTGAAAAACCGCCGGATGCCTTCACGGCATCCAGCGGTTGAGAAAGCTTAGGCTGCCATCTTGCGGCACTCCTCGGCGCACTTGCGGCAGGTCTCGGCGCAGCGCTGACAGTGCTCGTGGTCCTGGTGGGCGGCACAGAGCTCGGCGCAGTAGTCACAAACTTCGGCGCACAACGCGCACTGCTGCTTACTGAACTTGCTGTCGGCGGCCATCAGACCGATACTGGCCTGCAGCACCTCGATGCACTGAATGCAGCAGTACGGGCAGTCGTTCATGGACTTCATGCCCACCATCTTGGCCAGGCACACCTTACAGTCGATCAGGCACTCCAGGCAGGATTCCATGCAGGCGGTGTACTGATCTTTAACGGATATGGATAAACTCATAAAAAATGGATTTAGTGGGTCTTTCCGCTCCCGGCGGTAAATCGTTTTGTGCGTTCCGACGATCTCTTACTTCCGAGGCCCAGTAACTCGCTCGGTACGTCGGAGGGCTTTGGTGTTCCCCGGTCTTCCGCGCGTCGACCGGAAGCCTCAGCATTCGCGTGGCTGGCGGCGGAAGGACAACTCGCGGTTCCCGGAGAACGGCATTACTGTTTAGTGATTTCTTGGGTTACTCTGCCACAACTAAGCATCTTTTCGCCGAGGAAAGGGTTGCGTATTACGGCTGCGTCACTGAGCCAGTCCGCCCCCTCCCCGTCGTTTGCCATGGGACAGTGGAGTTTGTATACCGTACCGCCACTTATATCCTCGGCTAACAGTTTTTCAAGCTCGGAGGTGAGCGTGGCGAAGGTTACCCGTTGCTCTACCAGGTCCTTCTCAGTGGCAATCTGCTGCACTAAACCCTTAAGTTTAACTTGCTCGGGGCCAAAATCCTCTTCCATGCCGCTTGCGGCCTTAGCTACCTTCTTGACGTCGGACTTGACCAACGCATCCCGTAGGCGGAGGTAGTCGTGAAAGATCTTGTCCGTAGCCGCGTCGGAGAACTCAGGATCCACTTCCACCCCCTGCTGGGAGTATGCCGGGCTACTAATCGCGAACAGGAGCAGCGTACCGAGAAAGATAATAATTCGTGTTGCCATGATGTCTTGTTTTAAGGACAAACACAGATTTTCGGGGGGGGCCGTTCCACAATCCGCTATTTGTAACCACTTTTTGATCTATGGACTTATTTCGCTCTAAAGGACGTGAAGGAGAGTGATCTTGCGAGCTCAAACCAGTGAGGTCACTTGTTTACTCACCTAGCTCT
>JBGTHX010000301.1:0-4414 GCA_041746055.1 Lewinella sp.
TCAGTTGCACCAGGTAGCCCGATACGAAGCGTGCCGCCAGACCGAAATGGCGCAGGATCTGCACCAGCAGCCAGGCGGAGTCGCGGCACGAGCCGTTGCGCTGTCCGAGGGTGGTCTCGCAGGTCTGGACGCCCGGCTCCATCCTTACGTTGTAGTGGATGTCGGAGGCCAGCTGCTGATTCAGGCGCACCAGCCACGGCACCGTGGGTTCCGCCTGCACCTGCGCACCCGCCAGCAGCCCGCGGAAGTTGGCCACCCACGCCTGTAGTTTCGCACCGGACTCGGTCACCTCCAGGTAAGGGCCGAGTTCCCGCTGTAGCTGCTCGTCGTAGGAGAAGGGATAGGTCTCGGCGTAGTCTTCCAGGAAGAAGTCGAAGGGGTTGAAGGTGACCATGTCCACGATCACCTCCACGGTGATGGCCAGCTCGCGGGTCTTCTCCGGGATCACCACGCGGGCGAGGTAGTTGCCGAAGGGGTCCTGCTGCCAGTTGATGAAGTGCTCGGCCGGGGCGATCTGCAAGCTGTAGCTCCGGATCGGCATGCGGGCGTGGGGGGCCGGGCGCAGCCGAATGACCTGCGGCGACAGCTTCACCAGGCGGTCGTAGGTGTAGCGGGTGTGGTGGCGGAGGGCGACTCGGATGGGCATGGGCAATGGGGCGTTGAAACGCTTTCTATTCGCCGAAGGTAGTGGATATACCCCCTCTGTATGTACTTTACGGGGGATTTCACCCCCCACAAACCAACCACCCACCGCTATGATTCAGCCAAGCGGCCTGTTTACGGGCTATTCCGTTCCGGAGGGGACCCTGGACGAGGTGTTCTCCTCGTTTCCGCACGCTTACGTTGACTATCCCGCCATCCGCAAGGTATTCGACGAGCTCCACGCGGGCGACTTTCAGCGGTTGAACGAGAGTGCCAAACTGTCCTTTCTCAATCAGGGTATCACCTACGCCGTCTACTCCGAGGAAGGCGGCGGCAAGGAGAAGATTTTCCCCTTCGACCTCTTCCCCCGCATCATCGACCGCCGGGAATGGACGTTGCTCGAAGAAGGGCTAAGGCAGCGCAACGATGCCCTCAACCAGTTCATCGGCGACGTGTACGGCGAGCGCAAGATCCTGAAGGAAGGGGTGGTGCCCGAAGAGTTGGTGATGAGCAGCAACCACTACGTGCCCGCCATGGAGCACTTCCGGCCGCGCGGTGACGTGTACACCCACGTATGCGGCACCGACCTGGTGCGGCACACCGACGGCAACTTCTACGTACTGGAGGATAACCTCCGCAGCCCCTCCGGCGTCAGTTACGTGCTCAGCAACCGCGAGGCGATGCGGCGCACCTTGTACAGCATGTTTCGCCACGTGCCCGTGGAGGCCGTGAATGAGTATCCCGCCATGCTGCTGAAAACGCTGCAATCGGTGGCCCCGCCCCGCGAGGAGAGCGCCCGCTGCGTGGTGCTCACCCCCGGCCCGTTCAACTCGGCCTACTACGAGCACAGCCTGCTGGCGCGGCTCATGGACTGCGACCTGGTGGAGGGCCCCGACCTGTACGTCGACGAAGACACGGTGTGGCTGAAGACCATCAGCGGCCGCCGCCGGGTGGACGTGATCTACCGGCGCATCGACGACGGCTTCCTCGACCCCGAGGTCTTCCGCCCCGACAGCATGCTCGGCGTGCCCGGGCTCATGCGCGCCTACGCCAAGGGCCGCGTGACGATCGTGAACGCCCCCGGTACCGGCATCGCCGACGACAAGGCCATCTGTGCGTACGTGCCGGACATGATCCGCTTCTACCTCGACCAGGAGCCCATCATCGGCAACGTGCCCACCTACATCTGCAGCCGCCCGGAAGACCTGAAGTACACCCTGGAGCACCTGCCCGAGCTGGTAGTGAAGCCCGTGGATATGTCGGGCGGGTACGGCGTCATGATCTGCGACCGCCTCAACCAGGAGGAGCTCGACGAGCTGGCCGAAAAGATCAAGGCCGACCCCCGCAACTTCATCGCCCAGCCCAAGATCATGCTGAGTACCCACTCCACCTACATCGAAGACCAGAACCGCTTCGCCCCCCGCCACATCGACCTGCGCACCTTCACCCTGATCGGGGCCGACAAGACCCGCATCCTCAGGGGCGGCCTCACCCGCGTGGCCCTCCGCGAGGGCAGCCTGATCGTGAATTCGAGCCAGGGTGGGGGGAGCAAGGATACTTGGGTAATCTGTTAGGCAATTTTAAATCTCACATTTAAAATTTAAGATTTTCATGCTAGCCCGCATCGCCTCCACCCTCTACTGGACCGGCCGTTACATCGAGCGCTCCGAGCACCTGGCCCGCTACCTGCGGGTGCAGTACTTCTCGATGCTCGACGCGCCGATGAGCCAGAGCAAGGACTTCATTCTCAAGTCGATCCTGAATATGTACGGCAGCGACTTCGAGGAGGGGGGAAAGCTGGTGGAGTCGGAGGTGCTCCGACGGGTGGGCATGGACTACGAAGTACCCACCAGTATCCGCTCCACGGTGAAGGCGGCACGGGAGAACGCCGGCAGCGTGCGCCACGTGATCTCCACGGAACTGTGGGAGGCCATCAACTCCTTTTACCTGTACAGCGACCGGATGGACCCGAACGACTTTGCCGTCCGCGGCCTGTACGACTTCACCTTCGAGGTGGGGCGGCAGTGCGCCATCATCCGCTCGCGCATCCACGATACGCTCCTGCACGACCACTCCTGGGTATTCGTGAAGCTCGGAATCCACCTCGAACGGGTGGCCCAGGTGATCCGCATCATCAACAGCAAGCTGCACGATGCCGATGTCATCAGCGACAGCGGCGGGCCGAACGAGAACAAAGTGCTCAAGCTCTACCAGCAGACGGTGCTGCTGAAGGTGGTCGAAGGCTTCGATATGCACCGCCGCGCCTACCAGCGGCGGCAGACGCGGCGGACGACCCTCGAATTTCTGGTCGGCCACCCGGAATTCTCCCGGTCCATCACCTACAACCTGGAGCGGGTGCTCGGCTTACTCGCCCGGCTACACGGCCGGGAGGATGCCCGCGAGCCGGTACAGTACCGGGCCGGGAAGCTGTACAGTTACTTCCGCTACCTGGATTACGAGGAACTCTGCGATCACCCCATCGAGACCCTCAACGCCGCCCTCACCGAAGTGTATTCTCTGCACGACGATATCGAACGGATGTACTTCAACCCGGTTTCAGTAAGCACCCCCACGCAGTCGCAATCACAGCAACAGCGCTAAACCTAACCTCACATGACCTACTGTCTGGGTATCCGCGTCAAGAAGGGCCTCGTGGCCATCGCCGACACCCGCATTACATCCGGCAGCGAAACCACCTCCGCCAAGAAGATCTCCATCCACAAGCAGGGTAAGAACAACATCTTCCTCATGACCAGCGGACTGCGCTCCGTGCGCGATAAAGCGGTCACCTACTTCGAGGAGGTACTGGAGAACGTGTCGGGGCACCACGACAAGATGTACAAGGTGGTCAACGCCTTCGGGGAGCAGCTGCGGCGGGTGGCCGACGAGGACAAAGCCAGCCTGGCCGCCTCAGGGCTCGCCTTCAACCTCTTCACCATCGTAGGGGGGCAGCTGGAGAACGACAAGGACCATAAGCTGTACCTGCTGTACCCGGAAGGTAACTGGATCGAGATCGGGGAGGCTACGCCCTTCACCATCATCGGGAATTCTGGCTATGGCAAGCCGATCCTGCAGCGTACGCTTACGTATGAGTCACCGCTCAACTTCGCCATCAAGTGCGGCTTCCTGAGCTTCGACAGCACCCGCGTGAGCGCCAACGACGTCGGTTACCCCATTGACATGGTGATCTACCACAAGGATACCGGCTTCATGCACGAGACCCGCTTCGAAGAGAAAGACACCGGCCACCTCGCCAGCATGTGGGGCAGCAAACTCCGCGAGGTGATCCACGAAATTCCCGATGACTGGATCGACGACCTGGTCACCAAGGTGGAAAAGCAGGGAGAGGACAATCGCGTCCGCCAGATCCAGGTCCAACAGCAACAATAAGGGTCTGAGGTATGCCCTTTCTGCTTGACCGGAACCGGGAAATCGCCGTGCTCGCCACGGGCTTCGGCCTCCTGGCCGCGGCGGTATGGCTCGACCGTAAGGACGTGGAGCCGGTGTATTCGCCGTGGTCCGGGGAGTACCGGGGTGACGAGATCAATCCCGTTGACCGCCTGGGCTACAATGTCCGCGACGACCGCGCCGGCAACCTGGCCGATTTCGGGCTCTACGGTGGGCCTACGCTCCCGATCCTGTTATCCTTCGATGCCCGCACCCGGCCCCACTATCCGCTGATCCTGCTCATCTGGTTTGAAACGATGCTGCTGACCTTCGCCCTCGGCAGCGTGATCAAGAATACCGCCAACCGTCCGCGTCCCTACGTTTA
>JBGTHX010000302.1:0-10669 GCA_041746055.1 Lewinella sp.
GCCCCCGCCAAAACCCCAAGCCCCCACCAACCGTTCCAATACCATGGACACGGCCCAACCCACCACCCGCTTTAGCGACCTTCTAGCCCTGCAGCGGGAACACGCGCCCGTCCTCGCCCGCACGACCGCGAAGGAGCGGAAGGAGAAGCTCGGCCGCATCCTGACCTACCTGAATGACGCGGGGAATAAGCAGCAGCTGATCGAGGCCCTGCGGCAGGACCTCCACAAGCCCGAAGTAGAGACCCTGCTGAGCGAGATCGGGGTGCTGTACAACCACGTGCGGTACGTACAGGGGCACCTGCGGGAGTGGATGGAGCCGAAGCGCGTCTCCACGCCGCTGAGTATGCTGGGGACGATGAACTATATCTACTACGAGCCGAAGGGCTGCGTACTGATCCTGTCACCGTGGAATTACCCGTTCAACCTGGCGATCGTGCCGCTGATCTACGCAGTGGCGGCGGGATGTACGGTGGTGCTGAAGCCTTCGGAGGGGAGTCCGGCCACGACGGTGTACCTGCAGCGGATGCTGTCCGAGATCTACGACGAGCGGGAAGTGACGGTGGTAGCGGGGGAGGCCGAGACCGCCGCGGCCCTGACGCAGCTGCCCTTCGACCACATCTTCTTTACCGGCAGCCCCGCCATCGGGAAGAAGGTGATGGCCGCCGCCGCCGCCCACCTCACCAGCGTGACCCTGGAACTGGGCGGCAAGTCGCCCTGCGTGGTGGACCGCGACGTGCAGCTCGACCACTCGGCCCGCAACGTGAGCTGGGGGAAGTTCTTTAACGCCGGACAGACCTGCACCGCACCCGACTACCTCATCGTCCACGAATCCATCGCCGGCGACTACGTGCAGGCCCTGAAGCGGGCTATCGTCCAGAGTTACGGCGACGATCCCCGGCAATCCGACAGCTACGCCCGCATCGTCAACCGCAAGCAGCACGACCACCTCACGCGGCTGCTGGAGGACGCGGTCGGGAAGGGGGCCACCGTCGCCCACGGCGGAAACCACGACGCGGCCGACCGCTACTTCGCGCCGACCCTCCTCACCGGCGTCACCCTCGACATGGAGGTCATGCAGGAGGAGATATTCGGTCCCATCATCCCGTTCCTTACCTACCGCGAATTGGATGAAGCCATAGCCATCATCCGCTCCTTCCCCAAACCGCTGGCCTTCTACATCCAGGCCAACAACCGGAAGATCATCAAGCGGCTGCTGCAGTCCACCAGCGCCGGCGGCACCCTGGTGAACGAGTTCTTCCTCGGTAACGGCAATCCGGCCCTCCCCTTCGGCGGCGTCAACAACAGCGGCATCGGCAAGAGCTTCGGCTACCACGGCTGGGTCGATTTTTGCAACGAGCGCTCCGTCCTCGAGCGCCGCTTCCTCGACCTCTCCACCGTCTACCCGCCCTACACCGACCGCGTCCGCCAGCTCGTTAACAAGATCTACAAGTGGTAGCCCCCGGTTCGTAGCCTCCGGCCGCGGGAGCCCACATTTCCCCTAAAAATCGCCGTACCTTTGCACTATGGATTTCATCTTCACCATCGCCCTGATCTACTTTGCCTACCGCGGTTACCGCTGGTACCAGCACCTGCAAGCTCAGGTGGGTCCCGGGCCGAAGCGTAAGCCGAACGATAAGATCGACATCACGCCTGAGGAAGAGCATGATGATTATGTGGATTATGAGGAGGTGAAGTAGGGGTTGTCGTCGCTTCGCGACTTAAGGTTCACCACAGAGGTGCCACGGAGGGGGGCACGGAGGTTCCATAGCGCTTGCGACCTGAGAGGTTCACCGCAGAGGAATGGAGGGACACAGAGGTTCGCTGAGGGTGATCCTGAGCGATATTCCAGCCTCTGCGAAAACTTTGCGGTTTTATCTGCGTCCTCTGCGGTACCCCTTCCTTCCTTTTAACCCCCTTCCCTCGTTACTTTCTATGGCAGACCAACCCAAGCGTTTCCCCGGCCGCCCCTCGGACTGGGTCCTCTACAAAGACAACCAGCTGCTGGCCTTTAATAAGCCCGCCGGCATGCCGTCCGTGCCCGATGCGAAGGGCAGCGCCAACCTGCTGCAGATCGGGGCCGCCTACGCCCACCACGACCTGTATCCCATTCACCGGCTCGACCGGCCGGTATCGGGGGTGATCCTCTTCGGCCAAAAACCCGCCGCCCAGGCCGCCGTTTCCGAACAGTTCAAGGCCCGCACCGTCGAGAAGACCTACCTGGCCATCGTAGGGGAACGGCCGGAAGAGGACGCCGCCACCCTGGTCCACTTCATCCGCGAAAAGAAGGGCAATGCCTCCGAAGTGGTCGACGCCTCCGACCCCGCCGCCAAGCGCTCGGAACTGACCTACCGCTACCTCGGCAGCAGCGACCGCTACCACCTCCTCGAGGTCACGCTGGTCACCGGCCGTAAGCACCAGATCCGCGCCCAGCTCGGCGCCATCGGCTGTCCCCTGCGCGGCGACGAAAAGTACGGCTTCAAGCGCGGCAACGCCGATAAGACGATCGACCTCCACGCCTTTACGCTGGCCTTCGATCACCCCGTCAGCGGACAGCGGGTGGAACTGCAGGCCCCGGTACCCGAGGAGGCGGTGTGGGAGGCTTTCGGGGAGGTGATCGCCGGTTTGGGGAAACAGTAATGCACCTCTGCGGTCCTCTGCGCCTCCGCGGTTAATATATTTGCGCGCCCGGAGTGCGCTTTGTGCTGGCGCTGCCATTGGCAGCCTCGAACTAGCGAAGCAGCATCGTACTATGATCATTACCGAATACTTTCCCGACCTCACCGACCGCCAGCGCGAGCAATTTGCTGCCCTGGACGGCCTGTACCGCGACTGGAACGCCAAGATCAACGTCATCAGCCGCAAGGATATCGATAACCTCTACGTCCACCACGTGCTGCATTCACTGGCCATCGCCAAGGTGGTGCAGTTCAAGCCGGGCGCCAAGGTGCTGGATCTCGGTACCGGAGGCGGCTTTCCCGGTATTCCGCTGGCGATCCTGTTCCCCGAAACCGATTTCCACCTCATCGACGGCACCGCCAAGAAGATCCACGTCTGCCAGGAAGTGATCGCCGCCCTCGGCCTCACCAACTGCCGCGCCGAACAGCAGCGCGCCGAGGAGCTCAAGCGCCCCGCCTACGATTTCGTGGTCACCCGCGCCGTCGCCAAGATCGACCAGCTCGCGCAGTGGAGCCTCCGCCTGATCGCCAAGAAGCAACGTCACGGACTCCCCAACGGCATCCTCGCCCTCAAAGGCAAAGGACTGAAGGAAGAACTCAAAGCCCTGCCCAAGGGCGCCTACGTGGAGGAATACCCCATCGATACGTGGTTCTCTGAGGAGTTTTTCCGGGAGAAGGAGGTGATGTACCTGCAGTATTAGGGTTGCGAGTTTGCCCGTGTGGCTGATGCGGGTGTCAGGTGTCAGGTGTCGAGTCAGCGGAAGTCATCGGACGCGTTGCCGACTTAGGAGGTCTCGTCCGATGTCTGGAGCGGGTCGGGTTGCGGGTTGCGGGTTTGCCCGTATGGCTGATGCGGGTGTCGGGTGTCGAGTCAGCGGAAGTCATCGGACGCGTTGCGGATTGCACGTTGCGGGTTGCGGGTTACATCAAGTAAACTCCGTGCCCCTCCGTGCAGCCCTCTATGCGCCCTCTGTGGGCCAAAAAGGAAGCCTCAAAGGTATACTCCAAGCGACTCCAAGGGCCAAACCCCACTAAATCAGGCCAACATTACATATACCCCAATGCCATCACCAAAAAGGTCAGCATAAACGGCATGGACACCCAGAACCACTGGTTCATAAAGATGAGCATCAGCAAGAAGATCACCAGGCTGATGGCAAAGGCCAGCCAGTAGGTCCGGTTGGAAAGGTGGGGCTGGTCTTCGGCGGCAATGGCTTCGCGGGAGGTCATGGGGGCTAAATTTTGCGGGACAAAGGTAGGGAAATCCGGGAATACCAATCAGTAGCCGACCTCGTCGGCCGCGGCGGAATCCAGGAACCAGTGCAGGTTGCCGGAGGTCGGCTGAATATGGGCGGCGGGGAATTTCGGGGCCAGGGGCGTCTTGTTGAGGATCTGCGAGACGCGGATCATCTTGGAGCTTCCCGTGACCAGGAAGACTACCTCGTCGGAGGCGTTGATCACCGATCCGGTGAGGGTCACGCGCAATTGTCCGCTCTCGGGGTGCTTCGCTACGGCGCAGATGCGGTCGTCGGTGAGCAGTTCCATGTGGTCGGGGAAGATCGAGGCCGTGTGGCCGTCGCCGCCCATGCCCAGCATGTTGATGTCGAAGATGGGCATGCCGTCGGAATTCTGCGGGAGCAACTCGGAGATCGTGGCCGCGTAGGCCTCGGCGGCCGCTTCGGGCTCCAGGTCGGTTGGGACGGGATGGATCTGGCTCTCCACTACCGGCACGTGGTCGAAGAGGAGCTTCTTCACCTCCCCGTAGTTGCTGTCGGGATCGTCGTAGGGCACCAGGCGGTCGTCCCCCCAGAAGAAGTGGAGACGGCTCCAGTCGATCTTGTCGGTATACTCCTCGGCCAGCAACTCAAACAACAGCTTCGGCGTGGAACCGCCGGAGAGGGCCCAGAAGAGCGGACCTTCCCCCGTTTCCTCCAGCTTGCCGACCAGGTGATCGGCGAAGGCGCGGGCCACGGCAGGACCGTCGGGGAATACGTGGAGGGTAGGGGTAGGGTGGGTCGTGTTATCCATTCTTGATCAGGTCTAGGAGGTCGTTGGCACTCAGGCTGCCGCTTTGCTCGGTCCCGGCCAGCAGGCTGTCGGCCAGGTCGCGCTTCTCGGCGTGCAATTTGACGATTTTTTCCTCGATGGTGTTCTCGGACACGAGGCGGTATACCGTCACCGGCCGTTGCTGACCGATCCGGTGGGCGCGGTCGCTGGCCTGGTCCTCCACGGCGGGGTTCCACCAGGGGTCCAGGTGCAGCACGTAGTCGGCGGCGGTGAGCGTCAGGCCCGTACCCCCCGCCTTCAGGCTGATGAGGAAGATGTCGCCCTCGCCGCGCTGGAAAGCCTGTACGGCGTCGTCGCGCTTGGGCCCCGGCGTGCTGCCGTCCAGGTACTGGTAGGGGACGTCATTTTCGATGGCCCACTGCTCCACGATCTTCAGGTGCCTTACGAACTGACTGAATATCAGTGCCTTGTGGCCGTTCTCCCGCAATTCCTGCACCGTCTCCGCGAGCAGCTCCAGCTTGCTGCTGGGGATGTCCACGTCGGGGTTCACGAGCTTGGGGTGGCAGGCGGCCTGCCGCAGCTTCATCAGCTCGGCAAGGATCTGGAAGCGGCGGTTCGGTCCCTCGCTGTCGTCGATGCTCTCCAGGGCGTGCTGCCGCAGGGCCTCGTAGAAGGCACGCTCCGCCGGGGAAAGCTCCACGGTGAGGGTGACTTCAGTCTTGGGCGGCAGTTCCTCGAGTACCTCCTCCTTCCGCCGCCGCAGGATGAAGGGCTGGATCAGCCGCCGCAGCTGCTGCCGGCGCTCGTTGTCGCTGTTCCGGGTGATCGGTATCGTGTACTTCTCGTTGAAGCGCTGGAAGGAACCCAGCAGCCCCGGATTCAGGAAGGTAAAGAGGTTCCAGAGCTCCCCCAGGTGGTTCTCGATGGGCGTACCCGTGGTCGCTACCCGGAAGTCGCCCTGCAGCTGCATGGCGATCTGGCTGCGCTTGGTGCCGCGGTTCTTGATGGCCTGGGCCTCGTCCAGCACGATGGTGCCAAAGCGCTTCTGCGCCAGGGCTTCGCCCTCGAAGGGCAGCAGGCCGTAGCTCACCACCAGCATGTCGTAGGGGCCCACGTTGTCGATGATCTCCTGCCGGTCGCTACCTACCAGCAGCACGGGGTTCAGCGTGGGGGCAAAGCGGGCCGCCTCGCGCATCCAGTTGCGGGTCACGGAGGCGGGGGCGATCACGAGGGCCGGACCGTCCTCCGCGCGGGCCTGCAGCATAGCGAGGGCCTGGATGGTCTTACCCAGGCCCATATCGTCGGCCAGACACGCCCCCACGCCCCAGTCGGCCAGCCGCATCAGCCACCGGAAGCCGTCCAGCTGGTAGGGCCGCAGTTCGGCGCGGAAGGTGGAGGGTACGCGCGCCATGGTGTGGCTCACGCTCTGGATGCGTTGCAGGCTCTCCCGCCAGGCGATGTCGGCTTCGAAGGAGCCCAGCTGGTCGGCTACGTCGTCCAGGATACCCCCGGCCAGCGGGTGCAGCTGCATGCCGTCGCCCTTTTCGTTCATCAGGCCCTCCATCTCGCGGAGTTTCCGGCGCAGTTGCTCCGTGAGGGCCACATACTGCCCCTCGCTCAGCTGGATGAAGTGGCTGTGCTCGTTCTGCCCGATCTTGTCGATCAGTTCGCGGAAGCTGATCACCTGGTTGTCGTCCACGGCCAGGGAGCCCTCCACGTCGAACCAGCCGGCGGATTCCTTTACGCCCAGGCTCAGGTCGCCGAAGTCGACGCTGCCGATGAGCTTGATCTTTTCGCCCCGCGGATGCTCCAGCACGATCTTATCGAGGGCCCGCAGCGGCTGCAGTTCCAGCAGGATGTTGAGGCAGTCTTCCACCTCGTCCACCTGCCACTCGTAGTCGCGGTGCACGATCTTCTGTAGGGTGGGGCAGTCGATGATCGCCTGTTCGGCCCGCTCGATCTCCCACGCCAGGTCGCGCTCGGCCAGTCGGCGGTAGCCGTCGCTGGTACCGATCACCTTGTTGCGACCGCGGCCGGGCTTGAAGTACTGGTCTTCCTCGGCCAGCGGCCGCACGAAGAATTCCACCTTGAAGGTTTCCCCGATAGGCAGCAGGTGGACGTAGGTGCGGGAGTCGGCCTTGGTCTCGTCGACGTCGTCGATCACCCCGGTCAGGGTGTTCTGTACCTCCGTGAATTTGCTCAGGTTGCGGGCCACCTCGAGCAGCCGGTGGCGGGCCCGCTTGGGGATCTCCAGTCCGTCGCCGATCTGCCGGTGGATCTGGTTGTGGCCGTCGTTGACCTCGATCACCTGGTAGCGGGTCGGTGTTTCCTTGACCACCTGCACGCCGGTACCCGTGAAGTCCTGGGCGAAGCGCAGGTGCAGCCGGTTGTTGGTCTCCTCGATCAGCAGTTGCGGATTGCGCCGCACCAGCTCCACCCCGATGGCGGAGTTCTGGATCAGGTAGAGATTCGGGTGTCCCACCAGGGCCAGCAGGGCGTCCTCGTAGTTGATGGCGTAGCTGCCGTTGGGGTGGTAGCGGCTGAAGTCCTCCTCGATCGCCTTGGCCACCGAGACGTCCTGCGGCGTCATTCCCTCCACATCGCCCTGTTTGACGCGCTTCAGGGCCACTTTGCGGCCCTTAGACCAGCTGCCGCCCTTGCTGAGGGTCTGTTCGCGGGGTTCCAGCTCCCGCTTGTCGAAGTCCACGAACCACACGAAGCGGCTCGTCTTTTTGCTGCGCTTGTCCTGTCCGCGCTCCGGTGCGCCCATGCCCACCAGTACCTCCAGGGCGCGTTCCCACGGCTCGATCCGCGGCATCGCGTCGGCCAGGGAATAGATCCGGAGCTTGTCGCTCAGCTCCTGGGCGCGGTCGGCGTAGGTTTCCCGCGCCTCTGCCTCCGGGTGGCGCAGCGACAGCACGCGGGTGATCTCCATCTCCACCCACTGGTAGCCGTTGTCCTGGGCACGCTCGCGCAGGGCCTCCAGCTCCTCGAGGTAGGCGCGGGCGGGCTTCTCGATGCTGCTGTCGGTCCAGAGCCGGAAGAGGGCGTGGAAGGTCACGGCGAAGGCATTGGCCTCCATCCGCGCCAGTCCCTGCTGGGCCACTACCTGGGCGTCCTCGTCGTTCCGCAGGTAGGCGTGGAGGGCCCTGAACACCAGGAAGGTGCCCCCCAACCGGAGATTCTGGAGCGGGTCCATGTTCTCCAGGTGGTGGCCGATGATCTCGGCGCTCTTCACCCCGCCGTTGCGCAGCAGGGAGAGCAGGTACAGGTAGCCGGCCAGGTGGGCGGGGTACTTATTCTCGTTCTCGCGGCGGTAGCCCTTCCGCACGTCCTCGATGAGCTCCGCGGCGATATCGTCCTCGTCGCGCAGGACGTGGTAGATGAGGTGGTTGGCGGCACTGCGCCACTCGCTGGTCTCCAGGTCGGCCCACAGTTGCAGGCGACTCCAGGCACCCTGCAGTACGAAGGCCTCGGCAAGCAGTTCGCGTAGGGGACCGCTGCCCGGCTCGCGGATATGCTCGTGCTGCTCCAGGAACTCGATCAGGGGATCGAGGGGATCCAGTTTCACCAGCGCGCGGCGGAAGGCGTTGCGCAGGTTGATCTCCTGCCAGGCGGGCAGCAGGTTTTCCACCCAGCGGGGGTCGAATTCCGCAAAGAGGGGGTCGACAAAGACACCGGTCCGCGCCTGGTCGGGGTAGAAGTTCTCCGTTTCCCGCTGCAGCCGGTCGAATCCGGCTTCATTCTGCAGGTAAAAGGCCATCCGGATCTCCCGCATCAGGGCGTGGGGGCTACTCGGCTGCCAGTAGGTCTTGTAGGGGAGCTCGCGGCGGATCTCATTGATCAGCATGCTGAAGTCGGGGCGGCGGCTCGCCTGCCGCATGATGCTTTCGCTCAAGCCGGGATTGATGCGCCAGCCGTGGTCGCCCTGCCGTACCAGCAGGTCTTGGGCGTGGAGGCGGTGGACAATCTCTTCGGTATCGGCATGGGTAAAGCGGGATTCCCCCGGGGGTGGGGGCATACCGATCTTGTTCAGGAGGCGCGACAGGTCGAGGACGGAGCGCTCCTCGTACACAATGCTCATCGCGGTCGCTACATCTCGGTCGGTGGCGCTTAAATTCTTCCAGGCGGCGCGTAGGGCTCCGTTCATTCGGGTTTCGATCAGGGTTAACTTGTTCTAAAGGCTCAACTCCATTTGTAAGTTGCCCTGCGGGAGGTATTTTTTGGAATTGGCGGGTACGCGGGTGCCCGGGTCCGCCGGGAAATCCGGGGGCCGGCGCTAGCGGTCCAGCTCCTCCACCACATCGCCGATCAGCAGCCGCAACTTGGGCTCCACGGCCTGTACGGTGGCGATCACGTCATCCACCGTGGTGGGCTGGATGTCCGCGATCGGGAAGCACTTATTGCTCACGACCGAGGCCACGAAGACCGGCAGCCCGCAGTGGCGCGCGACCAGCACCTCGGGTACGGTCGACATCCCGATCAGGTCCGCCCCGATGATGTTGGCCATGCGGTATTCGGCCGGGGTCTCCAGGTTCGGCCCGGCCAGGGCGAGGTAGACTCCCTCGTGGGCCTGTAAGCCATGCTTCTCGGCGAGCTTGATCGCTTTGCCGTTCAGTTCCCGGTCATAGGTGTGCAGCATATCGGGGAACCTGGGTCCGAGCCGGTCGTCGTTGTCGCCACGCAGGGGGTTATCCGGCTGCATATTGATGTGATCCTTGACGAATACCACGTCACCGGCGCAGATCTCGGGATTGACGCTACCGGAGGCATTGGAGATGATCAGGTGCTTGATGCCCAGTTCGTTCAGTACCCGTACCGGAAAGGTCAGCTGCTGCATGCTGTAGCCCTCGTAGAAGTGAAAGCGGCCCGCCATGGCGACCACGGGTACGCCGCGGAGTTTGCCGAGCACCAGTTTGCCGCGGTGGGTGGCTACCGTCGAGACGGAGAAGTAGGGCAGCAGCCCGTACACGAATTCCCGCTCCACCTCGATTTCATCGACCAGGGTACTCAGGCCGGTCCCGAGGATAATGCCCACGCGGGGCTCGGTCTTGGCGCGTTGTTTAATGAAGGCGACACATTCCTGTATCTGCTGGTAAAGGGTCATAAGCTGGTTTAATAGACTTTGGTAAGGAGGCTGTCGGGAAAGTACGTGCCCCACTTCCGGTTGTAAGTATGAATGCGGTCGGTGGGCCCTTCGGCGTTCACCACCGGATGGCCCGCGAGGGCCCAGGCGTAGATGCTGCCGTAGAGATTATACACCTTCGAGAAGCCCCGGCTCCGGAGTTCCTCGGCCATCCGCTCGCTGCGGTACCCGATGGTACAGTAGACCACCACGGGACGGTCGTGATCGACTCCTTCCAGTTCAGCGTAGTTAGCGTCATTGTAGCCCAAGTTCCGGGCTCCGGGCAGGTGGCTCACCGCGTATTCCTCCGGTTCGCGGGCATCCAGCAGTAGGGGATGGTCCAGTTGCTTTACCTCCTCGGGACTCAGGCTCAGGGAATCGGCCGTCACCATCCTCGACAGGCGCTCGTCGAGCGGCGGATAGCCGGTACGCAGCCGTTCGGGTACCTCCTGGCCACTCAGCCGACAGGCATAGACGAGAAAGAGCACGAGGGCGCAGCAGGTGAAGTTGAAGATTCGCATCACTCAAGCTAACAGCGTTCAGGTCGCCGTCGTTTCGTTCACTTCCAGTTCTTGCGGTCCGCTGCCCACCCGGTCGGCCAGATACATCCGGTCCTCGCAGAAGGGTAGCAGGTGCTCCCGGATGAAGGTCTTCACTTCCCCGGCGATCGCATCGGGGTAGAGGAGATGTACGTTCGGTCCGGCGTCCAGGGTGAAGTAGACCGGGTGGCCGGTCTCGCTCCGGTACTGCCGCAGGGTGTTGATCACGTGCAGGGTATTCGGCTCGATCAGGGTGTAGGACGGCTGGCTGCTCATCATCAGCGCATGCAGTGTAAGTGCCTCACTTTCAACGACTTGTCCAA
>JBGTHX010000303.1:0-2660 GCA_041746055.1 Lewinella sp.
TCCCCCGCATCTTCCGTCACCGGCGACAACCGCCCGATCACCACGCTGCTCCCGAAAAATACGAACAGAGGCACCAGCCAGATCGCCCCCGCGTAGCCCACCACTACGCCTCCGAGAACGAGCGCCGCCACCGCCCCGCCCACCGTCAGGCTCTTTCTCCGCACCGTGAATGCACCGAAGGCCAGGGCTAGTAGGAGATAGGGTAGTAGCATCTGGGGAAGGGGGAAAAGGGGTAACGGGGATAAGGTAACACGCTCTGGTCATCGGAGGAAGGCTCGTGCCTCACCTGTATCCGATGACCTGCGCTCGCGCGACACCTACAACACCCGACTACATTACCACCGTACTACCCAACCCTCATCCGCTTCTCCTCCATATTGCTCTCGTAGATGCAGTACGCATCGTACTTCGCGCGATCGGTTTCGGCCCAAAGGTCCTTGCCGATGTCGCAGACGGTCACCAGTTCGTCGTAGATGAGGTTGCCGAGTTCGATGCGTGATTCGACGTGGATGTCGCGGTCGGCGACGCGGTCGGCCTGGATGTTCATGGCAAGCTCGAAGGTCTGGCAGGCTTTGGCAAGGCGCTCGAGGTGGGTCTCGTTGAGGCCGGTATCGGCGAGAAAGTCCCACTGGGCCCGCGCTACGCGGATGACCCGGCGGCCGCAGAAGAGGAGCTGGGCATCGGTCATGTCGCCGAGTTTGGCGGTGCCGAACTTGCGGTAGCGGCCGGTGCGGTTGCTGAAGGCCAGACGCACGCGGGTCATGACGGACCGGATGGCGTGCTTCAGCTTTTCGGCGGCTTCGTACTTCTTATCGGTGACGACCATCTGGTCGCCGAGCAGCTCATCGTCGCCGGGCATGGCCACAAAGCGCTGGCAGCGGTCGTGAAAGCCCTTCAGGCGATGGCTGTCGTAGGGGTAGCCCGCGGTGATCTGCTCCAGATCGCGCTTGGCCAGCCGGATGCTGTCCATGGCCATCTGGTAGAGGTCGGCGTCAGGGAAGTTATACTTCCGGTTTACTTTCTGTTTTTTCACGGTAGGGTCGGTATCAGTACTCCAAAAATTTGCTAACAAAAATAGGGATTACCTGACCGCAAAACAAATTGTGGCTTGGACCGCGCCTGCTCCACGAAAAAGGGTAAACGCCCGACCGGACGTTTACCCTTTTCAGATTCGGTATGTGAAGCGAAGCGCTTACTCCGCAGCGGCAGCTTTGGGAGCAGCCTTGGGGCCCTTCTTGGCTTCCTTCTCGGCAGCTTTCTTCTCGGCCGTAGCGGCGGAGCGCAGGGCACGCGGTACTTCGATGATGGCAACGGGTTGTCCGCCCGGGTTCATGATCTCGACGCCGTCGATGGGGTCGATGTCACGGACGCGGATGCTTTGTCCGAGCTCCAACTGGCTGATATCGAGTTCGACGTGATCGACGAGGTGCTCGGGGGTGGTCTTGATCTTGATGCGGCGTACCGTCACCTGCAGCTTACCACCGCCGCGAACGCCGGGGCTGGTGCCGGTGAAGGTTACGGGGACCTCTACCTTGATGGTGCGGCCGTCCTCCAGGGCGAGGAAATCGATGTGACGCAGCTCGTCGGTGACGGGGTGGAACTGGTAATCCTTGATGATCGTGCGGTAGGTTTCACCGCCCACGCTCAGCTCGGCGAGCTTGAAGTTGGGGGTGTAGACGAGGTCGCGCACGGCCAGCGGATGGATGCTGAAGTGAACCGGACCACCGACTCCGTAGACGACGGCGGGAACCTGTCCGTTACGACGGGCGTCCTTTGATGCTTTCTTTCCCAGGTTATCGCGGACTTCTCCGCTTACTTTTACAACTTCCATTTCGTGATACTTTCGCGCTGTTTCGCTATCGGCCCGCAAAGATAGGTAAGTTTCTCCGGCAACAGCTACTAATCCGCCAAAAACTTTAGCCCGGGCCGGCCGGCTGCAACATTCCCCGGCCGCCGGGTTTATACTTACTCCCCGGTGAATTACCTTTCCCATCGAAAACTTACAAGACATCAAAATATGAAAAGGCTCATCCCGCTGTTCTTCCTTACCCTGATCATGCTGGCCTGCGGAGGCGGCGAGGAAACCACTTCCGAAGCCCCCGGTGAAACCCCGCCCGTAGCCGCGGCTCAGGATATCGACGCTAAAAAGATCTGGAAGATCCGTTGTATCGCCTGCCACGGTCTGTACGGTGACATGGGCACCAACGGTGCGGCCAACCTGAAGGAATCCACCAAGGACCTGGCCTACCGCGTCAACATCATCACCAACGGAAGTGAGAACGGCATCATGACCTCCTTCAAGGAGATCCTTTCCCCGGAAGAGATCGAGGCCATGGCCAAGTACACCATGACCTTTAACGAGAACCTGTAACTCCCGGCATGGCGGCTAACCGGCACATCGTGCTCGGCATTATGTCGGGTAGCTCCCTCGACGGCCTCGACCTGGCCCTCTGTGAATTTTCCTTCGATCCGGCGCACCCGCAGCCCGTCCGGGAATGGTCCATTCGGTCCGGTACCACCGTGCCGTACCCCGATGCGTGGCGTGACCGGCTGCGGGGCTCCGTCAGCCTGTCCGCCCCGGATCTGTTCCAACTCGACGCCGACCTGGGCGACTGGATCGGCGAGCGGGCAGCGGCCTTCCTACGGGAGAAGGACCGGCC
>JBGTHX010000304.1:0-13753 GCA_041746055.1 Lewinella sp.
GTGGCGGTATGCGGCAGCGGCGTGGGCGCCAGCATCGCGGCCAACAAGATCAGGAACGTGCGCGCCTGCCTCATCACCGAGACTTACAGCGCGCGGCAGGGCGTCGAGCACGACGACATGAACATGATCTGCGTGGGCGGCCGCGTGATCGGCATCGAACTGGCCAAGGAACTGATCAACCACTTCCTGGAGGCCGAGTACCAGAATCTGCCCCGGCAGCAGCGGCGGATGGGCAAGGTGGCCGATCTCGAACGCTAGGGGCCGGCCTACCGGGTGACGGCCCGGCCTTCATCGACTCGGGGCAGTGAAACCCGGATTACCCGTAGCGGGTGACCCTCGAGCACCGCTACGTGCAAAACCTGTACGTCGACGTGTTCGAGCCCTATGTACCCACCGCCCAATATGCCTTCACTCTGGGCCGCTCGAATAATGACGCCGCCGACCACGATTCCCCGCTCCGCGAGGTCCGCGAGGGATAAGCGGGGTGGCGGGAGGGATATTCGATCTACTTCTGTAACTAGCGAACCAAACCAGCGCCGGTACCTTTTACGACTTTCCCCCGCACCCGCGATCCCGCACAAATACTATCTCCCTTATGGACCAGCAACTCTATGATTTCGGCATGATCGGCCTCGGCGTAATGGGCCGCAACTTTCTGCTCAACGTAGCCGACGACGGCTTCGGCGCCCTGGGTACCGACATCAACCAGGAATCCGTCGACGCCCTCAACGACGAAGGGAAGGACATGCGGGTGAAGGGAGTAAGCACCCAGAAAGAATTCGTGGGCCTGCTGAGCAAGCCTCGCAAGATTATGATGCTGGTGCCCGCCGGCAAGATCGTCGACAACGTGATCGAGGGCCTGCTGCCCCTGCTGGACGCGGGTGACATCCTCATCGACGGCGGCAACAGCCACTATACGGATACCAACCGCCGCTATGAATACTTGGAATCCAAGGGCATCCGCTTCTTGGGTACCGGCGTATCGGGCGGTGCGGAAGGAGCCCGCCGCGGCCCCAGTATCATGCCCGGCGGCGACAAGAGCGCCTGGGAGGACGTCAGGTCCATCCTGGAGACCGTAGCCGCCAAGGTGAACGGCGAACCCTGCGTCACCTACATCGGGGAAACGAGCAGCGGCCACTACGTGAAGATGGTCCACAACGGTATCGAATACGGCCTCATGCAGCTGCTGGCCGAGGCCTACGACATCCTGAAGCGGGTCGGCGGCATGGGGAATGACGAGATGTCGGATCTCTTCGGCCAGTGGAACGAGGGGCGGCTGAACAGCTACCTCGTGGAGATCACCTCCGACATCCTGAAGTACCGCGACGAACAGACCGACCAGCACCTGCTGGACGTGATCCTCGACAAGGCCAAGCAGAAGGGTACCGGCAAGTGGACCACGCAGTCGGCCATGGACATCGGCGTGCCCATCCCGACCATCGACTCCGCCGTGACCATGCGGGCCATCTCGGCCTTCAAGGAGTACCGGCAGGACAACTCCAAGCTCTACACCGAGGTGCACCCCGACGAGGTACTGCTGCACGGTGAGGGCCTGGCCAAAGCCGTGGAGGAGGCCCTGTACTTCGGCTTCGTGATCTGCTACGCCCAGGGCATGCACCTGCTGGCCGAGGCTAGCGTGGAGATGAAGTACAACCTCGACCTGGAGGGCATCGCCCGCATCTGGCGCGGTGGCTGCATCATCCGGGCCGGACTGCTGGATACGATCCGCGAGGCCTATGGCAAGCGGGACGGCCTTAAAAACATGATGGCGACCATCGAATTCAGGGAAGACCTGCACGCCTGCCGCGAATCCGTAGCCGAAATCCTGCACCAAGCCAACGAACGGGGCGTGCCGGCCATGTGCCTGTCCTCGGCCCTGCAGTACTTCGAGGCCTTCCGGTCGGAGCGGCTACCGCTCAACCTGGTACAGGCCCAGCGCGACTACTTCGGCTCCCACACCTACGAGCGTACGGATGAGAAGGGCGTCTTCCACACCAGCTGGGATGCCAAGAGCATCCACAAGGTCGGTGAGGACGGTGACCGCAACGATCCCAATGCTCCCAAAGTCATGGACCCACCCAGCGGCGCGGAGGGCTAAAAATTACCCGGGCATTTGATTGTATATACATTAAATTTGTAGACGCGGAGAACTCTGTGTAGCTACACGGGTTTCTATTTACCGTAATACCGCCGATCGGTACATCATCTTATCAGTATACCCAATTATGAAAACTTACATCACCCTTTTCCTCCTCGCCTTCACTCTGGCGGCCTGTGGTCCCTCCGGCACCGAAGTCACCTCCAGCGAAGCGCAAGCCGCCGATAGCCAGATGGCCGCCGAGACCGTTTACGCCGTGGATACCACCGCCAGCACGGTCACGTGGAACGGAAGCAAGCTCATCGGGGGCGGCCACGAGGGCATCATCCCCATCCAGCAAGGCAACCTTATGGTCGCCAACGGCGACCTGGTCGGTGGGGTCTTCACCCTCGACATCACCCGCCTGGAAAACCGCGACCTCGACGGCGAGGGCAAGGGCAAGCTGGAAGGCCACCTGAAGAGCGCCGATTTCTTCGACGTGGAACAGCACCCAACCGCCCAGTTCGAGATCACCCAGGTGACTCCCGTAACCGGAAAATCCGACTACAACCACGACATCACCGGCAACCTGACCCTGAAGGGCACGAGCCGCAGCATCACCATCCCCGCCATGGTGACCATGGACGGTAACCAGATCACCGCCAGCACCCCCGACTTCGTGATCGACCGCACCGAGTGGGGCATGCAGTACGGATCGGGTTCGGGTGCCGTGGAACTGGCCCAGGACAAGATCATCAACGACGAGGTAGGTCTGAACCTGACCCTCGTAGCCAGCAAGTAGGCAAGAGCATTATCAAAAACCAGCCCGAGAGGTTGTCCGTCCCCCGCGGCGGACAGCCTCTTTTTTATTGCCCTAACTTCGCGGTATGGATCTCTGGTACACCCTTTCCGAACTGCCAGCCGTAGCCGGGCAACTGCTCTCCGCCTATGGGTCGGAGCGGGTGTTTGCCCTCGAGGGCGATCTGGGCGCTGGCAAGACCACCCTGGTGGCGGCCCTGTGCCGCGAATTAGGGGTAGTGGAGTCCGTCTCCAGTCCCACCTTCAGTCTGGTGAACGAATACGACGGAGCGGGCGGGACCGTCTACCACCTCGACTGCTACCGCCTTGACGACGTGGAGGAGGCCATCGCGGCGGGGCTGGAAGAACTACTGGAGACGGCCCCCGGTGCCGTATTCGTAGAATGGCCGGCGGTTATACAACCCTTATTGCCGGAGGGCGTTGTTTTTCTGCACCTGAACCACGATCCGCGGGGTGGGGGGAGACGTCACCTGCACGTGGCCCCGGAGCATCCGCAAGCCAACGTATGAGCAGTAAGGAAAAGGAAAAAATCAACGTACCCAAGGAGCTGACGTCGGGCTACGCCCAGACGCAGACGGAGACGCTCGCGGTGGCATCCAAGTCCGAAGAGCTCTTCATCGGTATACCCAAAGAGATCACCCTGCAGGAAAAACGGGTGGCCATCGTGCCCAGCGGCGTGCATTCGCTCTCGACGCGGGGCCACCGGGTACTCGTGGAGACCCAGGCCGGGGTGCCGAGCAACTTTACCGACCACGACTTCAGCGAGTGCGGCGCCGAGATCGCCTACTCCGCCCAGGAGGTGTACCGGCGGGCCCGGGTGATCATCAAGGTGGCCCCGCCCACCCTCGACGAGATCGAGATGATGCAGGAGGGCAGTATCCTGATCTCCCCCCTTCAGCTGCCGATCATCAACGCCGAATACCTGTACCGGCTCAAGCACAAGCGCATCATCGCCCTGGCGATGGAATACATGCAGGACGAGGAGGGCAGCTTTCCTATCGTGCGCATCATGAGCGAAATGGCCGGCATCTCCGCCATCCAGACCGCCGCCGAACTGCTCAGCACCAGCCACGGCGGTCCCGGCATCTTGCTGGGCGGCATCTCCGGCGTGCCCAGCGCGAAGGTGGTGATCCTAGGGGGTGGGGTGGTGGCCGAATACGCCACCCGCTCGGCCTTGGGCATGGGTGCGGAGGTACGCATCTTCGACGATAATATCCACAAGCTGATGCGGCTGCAGACCTCGGTGGGGCGGCAGCTGTACACCTCGGCCATGAACCCGGTGTACCTGCGCCGCGAACTGCTCGACGCCGAGGTCGCCATCGGGGCCATTCACGCCGAGCACGGCCGGGCCCCGATCGTGGTGAGCGAGGACATGGTCCGCTCCATGAAGCCGCGCTCGGTCATCATCGACGTGAGTATCGACCAGGGGGGGTGCTTCGCTACGAGCGAACTCACCAGCCTCGATAAACCCACCTTCCTCAAGCACGAGGTGGTCCACTACTGCGTCCCCAACATCGCCAGCCGGGTGGGCCGCACCGCCTCGATCGCCGTCAGCAACATCCTGACGCCCATCCTGCTACGCGCCGAGGGCGCCCGGAACTTCGAGCACTTCCTGTTCCACCACGCGGGCCTGCGGCACGGCATCTATACCTTCCGGGGCTGCCTGACGAACCGTTACCTCGGACAGCGCTTCGAGATGCGGCACACGGACATCGATCTGTTGATGACGAGCGGCTTATAGCTTCAGCCAGCTGAGTTTACCCAACCGGCGCTCCGCCGTTTTGCGGTTTCGCGCCAATCCCAGCAGCATGCCCCCTCCCCCGGCCCCGCAGAGCTTGAGGCGGTAGGCATCGCCGCCGTTCCAGTCCGCGTGGTAAGCTTCCGGTATAAAATCCGGGAATGCAACCAGTTGAAACTCGGAAAGGGCGGCCGTATGCCGGTAGAGCTGGTCCCGGTTGCCGGAAATGAGGGCATCGATGGCCGCGTCGGCGGGAAGCTGCCAGTCGGTCTGGATGCGAGCTGCATCCCGGTCGTAGGAGGCCAGGAAACGCTCGATCAGGGGCGAGGCACTGCGTTCTATGCCGGTATCGAGCAGGAAATAGCCCTCGGCCCAGTTCGCCGGAAGGTCCACCGTAGCGGCCTTCCCGCCCGGCTCGAGGAGAACCGGTCCCTGCAGGTAGGAGATCAGCGGATCGGTGCCGGAGCTGCTGCCATGGAAGTGGGCTTCGAGCCGCGCGAGCAGCCGGCGAAGTTCGGCGAGGGGAAGGCCAACGGACGTTCCGTAGCGGTCCCAGACCGCCGCGCAGACCGCCCCGCTGCTGCCCAGGCCGTAACCGTTGGGAATGTCGCCCTCCAGGCGTTGACCGGCCCGGAGATCGGCCAGCAGCCTTTCCCCGTCGAGCGGCAGTTCCGGACAGCGCAGCAGGTACTCCCCGAATTCCAGCAGCCGCCGGTCGGGTTCGCCCACTTCCCAGTGGAGCGAGGTGGCGGGGTAGGGGACGGCCAGTCCGCGCCCGCCGCGCAGAACCGTATGCTCGCCGTACAGCAGCACCTTGGCCGGATAGCTACGCGGACCTTCCACCGGCGGATCGTTGGAGCAGGAGGTCGCTGTAGCTCACCGACTGCAGGTCGGAATCCGATACGCCCAGCAGGGCAGCGTAGCGGTCGACCTGAGCCTTCAGCGCGTCCCGCTCGCCGGCGGATTCGCCGATGGCCTCTATCTCTACGAAGGTGCCGAGCTGCTCCACCGTGTCCAGGTGGAATTTGACGTTGCCGATGAAGTAGATCTCACGCTGTTTGTCGACCGTGACCAGGGAGCCGAGTGCCGCCTCCAGGGTGCCGGCCAGTTCGCGGGCGGTGGTGGATTCCAGCCGGGTGAGGGTCACGGCGCTGTCCTTAGCCGCCGCCGTATCGGGGCGGCGGTAGAAGATCAGGCTGTTCTCGATGTGGCCGGTGCGGAGCTTGAGGCGACCTTCGGGTACGCGGAAGTAGCGGTCCACCTGATGGTCGAGCCCGTGAAACTCCGCACCCGCCGCCAGCAGGGCCTCCCGTTGCCGGTCGTGGTGGGTGGAAGTTGCCTTGATCTCTACCAGGTGTTTTTGCATCAGTAGGCCTTGGCGAACACCACGCGCTGGTTGCTGGGATTGCCCGTCAGGATACAGGTGCCGTCCTCTTCCGGTGCGCCATTGGGGATGCAGCGGATGGTGGCCTTGGTGAGGTCCTTGATCTTCAGTTCGGTTTCGGAAGTGCCATCCCAGTGGGCATAGATGAAGCCGGGGATGTCGCGGTCGAGTACTTCCTGGAACTCCTCGAAGGTGTCGACGTAAGTGGTGTGCTCCTCGCGGAACCGTACCGCCCGGTCGAAGAGGTTCTGCTGGATCTCGTCGAGGAGGCTGACCACATGGTCGACGATCCCTTCGATGGGCTGGCTGGACTTGCTCTTGTCGTCGCGGCGGGCTACCTCGATGGTGCCCTTGTCTAGGTCGCGCTGCCCGAGCCCGAGGCGAATAGGGATGCCCTTCAGCTCGTTCTCGGCGAACTTGAAGCCGGGGCGCTGCTTGTCGTCGTCATCGTAGCTGACGCGGACCCCGCGGGCCTTCAGCTCGGCCATCAGCTCCTTCGCCTTGGCATCCAGGGTTTCGTTGGGCTTGGGAATGGGAACGATGACCACCTGGATGGGGGCCAGTTTCGGGGGCAGCACGAGACCCTCGTCGTCGCTGTGGGTCATGATGAGGCCACCCACCAGGCGGGTCGAGACGCCCCAGCTGGTGGCATAGACGTATTCCTCCTGGTTTTCGGCGTTGCTGAACTTCACGTCGAAGGCCTTGGCGAAATTCTGCCCGAGGTTGTGACTGGTGCCGGCTTGCAGCGCCTTGCCGTCCTGCATCAGGGCCTCGATGGTGTAGGTATCGAGGGCGCCAGCGAAGCGCTCGTTCTCGGTCTTGACGCCGCGGAGCACGGGCATGGCCATGTACTCCTCGGCGAAGGTGGCGTACACCTCCTGCATCTTCAGGGCCTCCTCCAGCGCCTCCTCGGCGGTAGCGTGGGCGGTGTGCCCCTCCTGCCACAGGAATTCGGCGGTGCGCAGGAAGAGGCGGGTGCGGAGCTCCCAGCGCACGACGTTGGCCCACTGGTTGATGAGCAGGGGCAGGTCGCGGTAGCTGGTGATCCAGTCGCGGTAGGTGTGCCAGATGATGGTCTCGGAGGTGGGGCGCACGATCAGTTCCTCCTCCAGTTTGGCTTCCGGATCGACGATTACTCCGCTGCCGTCCTCGGCATTTTTCAGGCGGTAGTGGGTCACCACGGCGCATTCCTTGGCGAAGCCCTCCACGTGGGCCGCCTCGCGGCTCAGGAAGGATTTGGGGATGAAAAGGGGGAAGTAGGCGTTGACGTGACCGGTTTCCTTGAACATGTCGTCCAGCTGCCGCTGCATCCGTTCCCAGATGCCGAAACCGTAGGGTTTGATGACCATGCAGCCCCGTACGGCGCTGTTGGAGGCGAGGTTGGCCTTCTTGACAATGTCGAGGTACCACTCCGAATAATTTTCTTTCCGGGAGGTTATTGCTTTGGCCATGGGGTCAACTTAATGAACGGTAATAGGTTGATATATAGAGGGTTTTGGTCGGAATGCTGGCCTTTAACGCTTTAGAACAGCGCTTTAAGCCCGCCTTAACCAAATCGGGGCCACAAACTTACTACATTCGTATTTGAGACGAGGGTAAGTCCCCGGAACCTGATAAATACTAACAAGATGTACAAGCAAAAACTACTTCTCGCGTTCGGCTCGCTGTTCGCCATGATGCTGGTCTCCTCCGGCCTGAAGGCGCAGTATGACGATATGTACTACGATCCGGACGATTTCCGCAGTACCCAAACGGACCGCGGATACTACGACAATGAGGAGCCCGCCAGCTTCAATGAAGACGATTACCGTGACCGGACGTCGGCCAGTAATTCCGACGACGAGTACTACAATTACTACTACTCCAGCCGCATCCGCCGCTTTAACCGGCCCTACTCGGGCTTTGGTTACTACGATCCGGTCTATGTTGACATGGCGTACTACGATCCCTTCTTCCGCCCCGCCGGTACCACCGTCCTGATCTACAACAACCCCTACGGCAGCGCCTTCCGGCCCGGTTTCGGAAACCGTTTCGCCTATGGCAGTCCCTTCGGCTACAGCTCCTTTAACCGGGGCTGGGGAAGCGCTTACGGTGCTTATGGATACAATGATCCCTTCTATTACGGCCGGGGATACAACCCCGGATTCGGTAGCCCCTACGGATTCGGCGGTGGCTTCGGTGGCTTCGGTTCCGCTTACGGCGGACTGGGAGGCTACGGCGGTGCCGGCTACTACTGCCCCCCCGCCTGGGGAGCCGGTAACGTTTACTCGGTACCCAACAGCGTCAACAGCCGCCCTGTCTCCAGCACTCCCCGTGCCGCTACCACCTCGATCGCCGACCGCGTAGAGCGGGCCCGCCGCAACGCTACCGTGGGAAGCCGGTCCAACACCGTCGCTCCCCGTGGTGCCGCTACCCAGAGCCCCGCTACCCGCACGGCCACCCGCAGCGCAGCGCGTACCCCCAATGCGGATACCCGGTCCATCGACCGTACCCGTACCACGGTAAGCCCCCGCAGCATGGAGACCCGCCGCACCGCCCCGGCACCCGCCGTTCGCCCGAGCAGCCGCACCTACACGCCCAGCCGCTCTACCGCGCCGTCGCGGTCCACCATGCCTACCCGCAGCGCTACGCCCAGCCGGTCGTACACCCCCAGCCGGTCCGCCACCCCCCAACGGTCGGTGACCCCCAGCCGGTCGGCTACGCCCAGCCGCAGCTACACTCCAAGCCAGAGCCCCGCTCCGACCCGTAGTGCCGCACCTACCCGCACGGTAACGCCCAGTCGCCGCGGCGGAGGCAAATAGGCCCGCGCAGCAACCTAAAAACCCGAAGGGGGGTGAGAACGACCGTTCTCGCCCCCTTTTTCATGTCCGGTCTTTAAAGAAACCATAATAAGGACGGCGGGTGCCAACCTTTGGGGCCAGCCCCCGATTAAATGAAGGCCAACCAACCCCTTATGAAAACCCTACTGAGCGCACTGATCGTCCTGACCTCCCTGGGCGTGGCTTCCGGACAGACGTTCAACGACGTACTGCGCTATTCCTTTTTCTCTCCCCAGGGCTCGGCCCGCTTCGCCGGCACCGGCGGCAGCCTGACGCCGATGGGCGTGGACCCGACCACCCTGCACACCAACCCGGCGGGCATCGGCTGGAACCGTTATAATATGGTACAGGTGACGCCGGGATTCTCGCTCACCAGTACGGGTTCCAGCCTCGTCGGCAGCGCGGACGCTTCCGACCTCAGCGAGGCCGCCGCCAGCTTCACCCTCCCCAGCGCGGGGGCCGTATTCGCCGGTACCACCCGCTCGGTGAACTGGTCGACCCTCAACTTCGGCATCAGCCTGACCCGGCTGGCCGACCTCAACCAGCAGCTTCGCTTCGACGGCCGTACGCCAGGCAGCCTCATTGAGAAATTTGCGGAGGATCTGAATGACGGAGTACTGGACGAGTACGGCTCATTGCTGGCCGACCCCTACGTAATCCCGGATTCCGATCCGAACGTGAGTACGGTCTACACTGACTTCACCAATTTCGACACCGGCGGAACCCTCGACGGCCCCATCCAGCGCAACGGGTTGTACGACCGGCGGGGCAGCATCAACGAGCTTGCCTTCGGACTCGGCGGCAACTACCGCGAAAAAGTGCTCTGGGGCTTCAGCCTCGGCATCCCCTTCCTCCGCTACGAAGAGGCCTACACCTACGAGGAGGTGGACGACCAGCAGGTGATCCCCGGCTTCGAGAACCTGGCCTACACCCAGAACCTGAACAACAACGGACAGGGCGTCAACCTTAAATTCGGCCTCACGGCCATGCCCACCGAGCGGATCCGCGTGAGCGGGGCCATCCATACGCCCACCTTCTGGAGTATCGACGAGCAGTACTCCACCACCTTCGACTATTTTTACAATACCAACGGTACCGGAGAGGGCGGACGGGAGCTGAGCCCCCTCGGTGATTACTCCTACAACCTGCGCACCCCCTGGCGCTATATGCTAGGGGCAGGTGTGCTGGTCGGCACCCGGGGCTTCCTGAGCGTGGACGCGGACTACGCGGATTACACGGGGAATTCCGCCAGTTTCGACGATTTCGCCACTGCCAACGATGCGCTGAACAGCGACATCAGCACCCAGCTGGCCTCCAGTATCGCGGTGCGGGCCGGCGGAGAGCTCAACGTCGACCCCCTTCAGGTGCGGGCCGGCGTCGGATACCGCCAGGTCCCCTACGCCGAGTACTTCAACAACGAAGACCGGGCCGTGCTGACCTACAGCGGCGGACTCGGCTACAGCGTCGGTAAGTTCTTCGTCGACCTGGCCGCCCAGGTAGAGAACTACGGCAGCTTCCAGCTGCCCTACCAGACCTTCGCCATAAGCGGACAAACGGTCACGACCGACCGCACCCGTGTGTCCGTCCTCCTTTCCGTAGGCCTGCGGGGCTTCGGCTCGGGCTTCTAGCTTTGGACTCCCTCACCCAGGTCATTCTCGGCGCGGCCGTCGGGGAAGCCGTACTGGGCCGACGGCTCGGCAACCGCGCCATGCTGTGGGGCGGCCTGGCCGGCACCCTGCCCGACCTCGACGTGCTCTCCGGCCTGGTGACCGACCCCATGAGTGCCCTGGCTTACCACCGGGCCTTTACCCACAGTCTCCCCTTCGCCGTACTGGCGGCTCCCGTACTGGGCCTGACCGCCCACCGCCTTTACGGTAAGCCCCCCGCACCCGCGATCCCCGCCCCCCTGTTCTACGGGCTAATGGCCCTGGCGCTCTGGCTGCTGGTCCTCACCGGGAGTTGGCTCATGCCCCTGGAGGTGTACCGCCTGCCCGCCATCGCCGCCGTGGTGACCCTGGCCTTCGCGTCGATGTGCGGGGTGGTGGGTGCCTGGGTGGCCATGCGGGGGCCGGAGCGACGGGGACCCAACGCGGGCCTCCTGCCCTGGACCGCACTCTTTTTTGCGGCCATCGTGACCCACCCGCTGCTCGACTGCTTCACGGCCTACGGCACCCAATTGCTGCAGCCGGTCACGGCGCTGCGGGTGGCCTGGAATACGGTGTCGGTGGTCGATCCCCTCTACACCCTTCCTTTTCTGCTCCTGCTGATACTGGCAGCCAGGCGGGGACGGGGAACGCGGGTGCGGAGGCGGCTCAACACGGCAGGCCTGCTGGTGTCCTCAGCCTATCTGCTGCTCACGGTGGCCAACTGGTTCAATGTACAGGCCGTGGTGGACGGTACACTGCGTGACCGAAAGATCACCGCTACGCGCCACGTCCATGGCCCCACCCTCGGCAATAACCTGTTGTGGTCGGCGACGGTACAGGTGGCCGAAGATTCCTTCTACGTCGGTCAGTACAGCGTGCTGGACGCGCAGCGCCAACTGCTCCCCTTCACCGGCCTGCCAGCGAATCATGACCTGCTGGCGCCCTACGCCGGTGACCGGGAGCTGGAGATCCTGCGGTGGTTCACCCAGGGCTACTATATGGTACTGCCGGCCGGTGGGGGAGAGTTTACGTTGAGCGACCTCCGGTACGGTGCCCTGGGGGATGACCCCCTCGACCCGGCGGCCTACCTCTTCACCTGGCGGATCGATACCACGGTGCGCCCCGTGCGGGTACGGGAGGGGGAGCGTCCTTCATTCAGCGGAGAGGATAATCCCCTGACGGCCATCTGGACCCGGCTACGCGGTCGGTAGCGCAAACCGGAGAATTGACGGTGAGGCGAAGTTGCAGTAAACGATTTACGCTATGTATGTAGACGTTTAAATGTCAATCTGACAAATTGTTCCTGTCTCAGGATCTCAAGCGATTGCTCATTGCCCTACATTCAAGGCAACAGTGGGCTGTAAATCACCGAATGTGAAGAGGCCGCGTACCAAAACCCCGGTTATCAGTGGTCCTGACCGGTCATACTGTATTGTTCTCGTTTCAGCTACTCTCCACCGGGAGGGCAGCTTTTTTTATTCTCCGCGGGGCTTCAGTACGGGATCATCGCCGGTGTATTGCAGCCATTCGAAGGAAGCGGTATTGTCGGACGTTTCCCCGGTGGAGGTAGCATAGAGTCCGATCACGGTACCCACGAAGCCGCCGGCGTCCTCGGTGCTAAGGTACCTGCCATCCACCCCGGTCATGAGCTCCTGGTACGCCTCCCCGGCGGGGGCGTAGTAGAAGCCGTAATCGGCCCCGTCAAAGGTGATGCGGAGCTGGAGCGGACCGGCGGGGGCGTCGGCGTTGGCCAGTTCCTCCAGTCCGTTCTCGCCCGCCTTTAGCAACTGTACGACCGGCTGTCCGTCGACCAGCGATTTGGCCAGGAGGTAATGGTGGGTTTCGCTCTGGAAGGCGAGCAGCCCCGCCCGCTCGTTCGGGGCGGTGGGCTCGAAATCGACGAGGGTGGAAATCTCCCCGCGGTGGTGTTGCTGCCGTTGGCCCACGAAACTGGGGACGGTCCGCTCGCTGGCCACTTCCGGACGCAGCTGCAAGGCCAGGGCACCGTCACCGAGGGTGTACCAGGCTTCGGCGGGCGTACGCATGAAAAGGTAGTGGAGGGCGAGCTCGGAGGCGTCGAAATCGTCCTGGAAAGTGAAGTTGCCGTTGAGGGGGAAGAGGTTGGTATCGATGGCGGCGTTGAGCGGGGTGGGGTAGGCGTACTGGATCTCTTCGTAGCCGGGATTGATGACGGGCCAGCCATCCTCCGTCCACTCCACGGGGGTGAGGAAGGTCTCGCGGCCGATATTGAAGTAGTTGCCCTCGTAGGGCCGCACGGCCAGGAACACCGCCCACCAGCTGCTGTCGGGCATTTGTACCATATCGGCGTGGCCGGCGGTGGTCACGGGATTGGGGCGGTTGGGATCGAGGGTGCGCTGGGTGAGAATGGGGTTCTCCGACCAGGGTTCGTAGGGGCCGCGTACCGAGGTGCTGCGGAAGACCACTTCGGAGTGGTTGTAGGCCGTGCCGCCCTCGGCGCACATCAGGTAGTAGTATTCGCCGATCCTGTAGATGTGCGGGGCTTCGATCCATACCGGTTCCTGGCTGATGTCCACGCCACCGTCCACGATCAGGGTTTGTTCGCCTTCCACCTTCAGGGTTTCGCGGTTGAGGGCGTACATCCGGATGCTGCGGTGGCCGTCGTAAAGGGACTTGTTGTTGGGCGGATTGGTATTGTAGACCACGTAGGTGGAATCGCCGTCGAAGAACAGGGAGGGGTCGATACCGCTGACCTCGGGGAGGTAGGTTGGATCGGACCATGGTCCGGCGGGGTCCGTGGCGGTGACAATGAAGTTGCCACCCCGGTCGATGCGGGTACAGATCACGTAAAACAGGCCGTCGTGGTAGCTGATGCCCGGCGCGAAGAGGCCGCGGGTGATGGGCTCGCCGTCGGTGTCCATCTGCTCGCGGCGGTGCATGGCGTTGCCCACCTGTTTCCAGTTCACCAGGTCGCTGCTCTCGAAGATGGGAAGCCCCGGAAAGTAGCTGAACGTGGAGGTCGTCAGATAGTACTTGTCACCGGCTTGGGTCAGCGCGGGATCCGGGTAAAAACCGGCTAGGATGGGATTCTGGTAGGTATTCACCTCTCCCGAAGCAACGGGGGCGGCGTCGGGGGAGGAAGTGTTCTGGCAGGAGACCAGGAGCAGGCCGGCTAAGGCGGGAAGCAGGAAACGGAGCATAAGGGGATGATTTCGCAGTACAGTGCGGATGAAGCTACGCAATCGATTTTGTTTCCCTCGAACAATTGTCTTTTTAACTATTATATTGCGA
>JBGTHX010000305.1:0-2106 GCA_041746055.1 Lewinella sp.
GCGCCCATATTACAGATGGTGCCCTTCCCGGTACAGCTGAGGTTGCGCGCGCCCTCGCCGAAGTACTCGACGATGGCTCCGGTGCCTCCCTTCACGGTGAGGATGCCGGCTACCTTGAGGATGACGTCCTTGGAGCTGGTCCAGCCGCTCAGTTTTCCGGTCAGCTTCACGCCGATCACCTTGGGCATCTTGAGCTCCCAGGGCATGCCGGCCATCACGTCGACGGCGTCGGCACCGCCCACGCCGATGGCGACCATACCGAGGCCACCCGCGTTGGGGGTGTGGCTGTCGGTACCGATCATCATGCCGCCGGGGAAGGCGTAGTTCTCGAGTACGATCTGGTGGATGATTCCGGCGCCGGGCTTCCAGAAGCCGATGCCGTACTTATCGGATACGGTGGAGAGGAAGTCGTAGACCTCCTTATTTTCGGTGTTGGCGCGGGCCAGGTCCTCGTCGGCACCCTCTTCGGCCAGGATGAGGTGGTCGCAGTGCACGGTGGAGGGCACGGCGACGTTGGCGCGGCCGGCCATCATGAACTGCAGCAGGGCCATCTGGGCGGTGGCGTCCTGCATGGCCACGCGGTCGGGCTGAAAGAATACGTAATCCTTGCCCCGGCCATATTGTTGGAGGGGGCTTTCGGGGTGTAGGTGGGTATAGAGGATCTTCTCGGTGAGGGTGAGCGGCTTACCCAGTTTCTTCCGCGCTTCGGCTACCTTGCCGGGGAGGTCCGCATAGACCTTCTTGATCAGATCAATATCAAATGCCATAGTCAGCTGTGGTTTTTAGATTCGACTTCGTCGCTTTTACTTACGGGGTTAACGCCCTACCGACCCGAAAAGTCGACAAATGTAAGCGGAATCACCAATCTAGTACATGGGGCATCCGCAGTTGCCGGCGCGGCAACCGGCCAGGAGCAGCAGGCAGATCAGCAACAGCAGATAGTGGATCGGGCGCACGGCGGAGGGTTTGGGCGCAAGTTAGGGCACGTTCAAACCTTCTCTCCCCGTTCTGACGTAACTGATCACCCGGCTACCACCCTATTTTCGCGCTCCGAAACCCACCTGAACCTTATGATCGCACTGCTACGCTGCCTTCCGCTACTTCTCCTGGCACCTGCGCTCGCCGCCCAATCCGTCGACGGCCGCGTGGTCGCCGGCGACCGCAGTCCGATCGTGGGCGCCTACGTCATCCAACTCCACTCCGAGCACCACACCCACACCAACGAGCTGGGGACGTTCCACCTGGAAGGCGTGGTACCCGGCGACAGCCTGCAGGTGACCTACCTGGGCTTCGAAAGCCGGATGGTGCCCGTACCCGGGCCCGGCACCGACTTCACGATCGTGCTTAAGGAATCCTTTTTCGACCTCGACGCCATCACCGTACGCCCCAATCTGCGCTCGCTGAACGTGACCACCGACATCGACGCCCGGCTGCGGCCCGTCAACTCGGCCCAGGACATCCTGCGGCGCGTACCCGGCCTGGTGATCGGGCAGCACGCCGGCGGGGGCAAGGCGGAGCAGCTCTTCCTGCGGGGCTTCGACATCGATCACGGCACCGACGTGGCCATCTCCGTAGAGGGCATGCCGGTGAATATGGTGAGCCACGCCCACGGGCAGGGCTACGCCGACCTCCACTTCCTCATTCCCGAGACCATCGAGAAGATCGACTACGGGAAGGGGCCCTACTACGCCGACCAGGGCAACTTCGCTACGGCCGGCTACGTGGCATTCGACCTCAAGGAGAAGCTCGACGGCTCCCTGCTTACCGCCGAGGCCGGCTCCTTCAATACCCTGCGGACGGTGGGGCTCTTCGATCTGCTGGACGGACCGAGCAGCAGCGCCTACCTCGCTACGGAATATATCCTCACCGACGGCCCCTTCGAATCCAGCCAGCACTTCAGCCGGCTGAACCTTATGGGCCGCTACACGGCCGAGCTGGCGGGGGGCAGTAAATTCTCCGTCCTGGCCAGCCACTTCGACAGCAAGTGGGACGCCTCCGGACAGATCCCCGAGCGGGCGGTGGCCGACGGCAGGATCGGCCGCTTCGGGGCCATCGACGATACCGAGGGCGGCTACACCGGCCGCAGCAACCTGGCCGCGGAATTCC
>JBGTHX010000306.1:0-2194 GCA_041746055.1 Lewinella sp.
GCCGAGGAAGGCACCGGCCGTCACGTCACGCAGGAAGTGGAACAGCAGGTACATTCGGCTGAACCCAACCTCGATCGCCAGCAGGAAGCAGAAGAAGCTGATGAGCAGTTTGGGGCGGCGGACATTAAAGCAGATGAAGCTGTACAGGGCGAAGGCGGAGGCGGTATGACCGCTGGGGAAGCTGGTATCTCCCCAGTTGCGCATGGTATCGTCGAAGAGGTTGAGGTCGTTCCAGGTGGCCTCGAAATTTTCGAAGAAGTAGCGCATCGGCCGGGCTTCGGCGAAGTAAACCTTGAGCAGCCCGGTAACGAGCGCCACGGCGATCCCGGTGAAGGCCGTGAAGAGGGCGGTGCGCAGCCGGAACGTGAGCGCCAGCACGATGACCACGAGGTAGGCAATGGGTTCGCCCAGGCGGGTGCCGTTGATAAAGATGGAGTCGAGGAAGGGCGTGCGGAATCCGTTGATGGCAATCAGCGCTTCGCCCTGCTGCCGGGTAAGTACCAGGTAGAGGTTAGCAAAGAGCAGGAGCAGGATGCCAATGAGGAAGATGCGGTTGGCGCGCACGAAGGTGCGCAGGCGCAGACTGGGTGGCGTGAAGTGGCGTCTGGTGAACGGCATGGGGCGAAGGTACCGAATCTAGGGCTTCACCACCCGCTGCCGGAAGGCCTCCACGCGCTTGCTGTCCTTAGCTTTCTGGAGTACTTCTTTCGCGCGGTCGATGTCGACCAGCTTGGCGTCGTTCATGGCGCTGAAGGTGATCCAGAAACTGACGGGGGCCAGGATCAGGCAGGGCATCCAGCCGGCAAATACGCCGGTGACCACGAAACTCTCCGCCAGCTTCCGGCAGAGGATGGTCAGGATGATGAAGATGACGAAGAAAATGATGCTGACCAAAATAGGGTAGCCGAAGCCGCCCTTGCGCACGATGGCCCCCATCGGTGCCCCGATGAAGATGAAGATGATGCAGACCACCGCCATGCTGTACTTCATGTGCATGTCGTAGACGTGCTTGACGCGGGATTCCTGAATGCCGGGGAGCAGCCGGAGCGTGGATTCCGCCTGGGCGGACACGGAGCGGATATTCGAGCGGGCGCGGTTGTAGATGCGCGATCGGTCCTTGCCCGGGATACTGTCGATCACCCCTTCAATACCCGACCAGTTGCGGGTAACGGCCACGAGCGGGTGGTTTTGGGCTTCGACGAACCGCGACTGACGGCGCGTCTGGATATTGCGGTTGCGGTCGGCCAGGAATTGCTCACGGATGCTGTCGGGCACCACGGGCCGGTCGAGACGCAGGCCGGTACTTGCCGCGGCCTGTTGGGCGGCAGAATCCGCCGATGCGTAGGCCAGGCTGTCCCCGCCGTGCTCGGCCAGCATCATGGAATCGCGCAGGTGCGACTGGTCGCGGGTCTCTACGGGGCGGTAGCGGATGGTATCCCGGGGCAGTTCGGGCAGGTAGGACACAAGGTGATTGCTGAGGCCCTGCTTGCGGACGGCAATGTCGGTATCGATGGAATCCACGCCCTGCTGCAACTGCCAGGTGGAAAGCATGCTCCGGTTGGTGGAGAAGAGGGAGGCGGCGTGCCGTTCCAGTTGGAACTCGCTGAGGTCGAAGATCTTGGTATAGCTGTCGAAGCTGGTGCGCATGAAGGGGGAGTTGCGCCCGCTCTTGCCGCCCGGCCGCTGCTCGACGTACTGGTGGCCGTCGTAGAGTTTCATCACGAAGAAGTCGCCCCCCTCGGTGGTGTACATTTCCCCGTTGGTGGCGATGATCTGGCTCAGCTCATTGACGTTCGCCTTGGTGTGGTCGTAGATAAGGACATCCTCGATATCGCGACCGTCGTCACTGCGCCCCCCCAGCCGGATGGTGAACTGGTTAAAGTCCTCATTGAAGACACCCGGTTCCATATTGAGGGTAGGCTTTTTTTGCTGGATGTCGTACATCCGGGAACCGAACTGCAGGTTGGCGGCGGGAATGACATAGTCGCTGCAAAGGTAGGAGACCCCCGCGCTGATCACCCCGAAGAGTACCAGCATACGGATGACCCGAAGGAGCGAAACTCCGGCGGATTTAAAGCTGGAAAGCTCGTAGTGCTCGGCGAGGTTGCCGAGCACCATCACCGAAGAGATGAGCAGGGCAAGGGGAAGAGCGAGCGGTACCAGACCGACGCATTTGTAGGCCAGCAATTCCATG
>JBGTHX010000307.1:0-2385 GCA_041746055.1 Lewinella sp.
CGGTCACCTTCAGTTCGCGCCGCTTTTCGCGCAACTCGCCCTGCAGGACCTCCTTTTCCGCCGACAGCGCCGGATCGTCGATGCGGTTGTCCATTTCCATGGGGTCTTCCTGCAGGTCGTATAGTTCGTAGCCCTCGAAGCCGGGCTCGGTAAAGTGGATCAGTTTGTACCGCTCCCCGCGCACTCCTTCGTGCCGCGCCACGCGGTGAAAGCTGTTCATTTCCTGGTAGTAGCGGTAGTAGATGAAGTCCCGCCAGTCGTCGGGCACGCCGCCGTTGAAGAGGGGCGTCAGGCTCCTGCCCTGCAGGTCGCCGGGGGCGCTCACTCCGGCCAGTTCCAGCAGGGTCGGCGCCAGGTCGATGTTGAGCGTCAGGGCATCGGTGGTGGTGCCAGCGTCGATACGTTCCGAATAGCGGATCATCAGCGGGGTCCGGTGGCTCTCTTCGTACATGAAGCGCTTGTCGTACCAGCCGTGCTCGCCCAGGTAGAAGCCCTGGTCGCTGGTGTAGATCACGATGGTGTTGTCGGCCAGCCCCGATGCATCGAGGTAGTCCAGCACCCTTCCGACATTATCGTCCACGCTCTTGACGCTGGCCAGGTAGTCCTGCATGTAGCGCTGGTAACGCCAGGACAACTCCTCGTCGGTACCCTTCACCCGCTGCCACTCGCGTCCCACCCGGTCGAGAAAGGGCTGGTAGGCAGCTTGTTGGGCGGGCGTGAGTCGCTCGATCTCCCGGTAGAAAGACTGGGCCATCTGCTCCGGCAGGTTCGGCGCGAAGGTGGCCCCGCCGGTACCTGGATCGTGGGGTTCGTATTCCTCCGTCACCTTCAGGTCGTTGCTCACGAACATGTCCGCGATCCGCATATCGGCGTGGGCCGCGGCGGCGCGTCCCGCGTATTCGTCGCGCAGGTTGGCAGGCTCCGGGTAGCGCTTGTCGAGCAGGCCGGGCAGATCGCTCGTATCCGGCATCCAGTTGCGGTGCGGCGCTTTGTGCCAGTACAGCATCATGAAGGGCTGGTCACCGGCCGCGTTCCGCTGCAGCTCCTCCAGGGCGTAGTCGGTGATGAGGGTGGTCGTGTACCCCTCGGAGGGTGGCAGGGTATCGCCGTTGTGGATGAAGGTCGGGTTGTAGTAATCTCCCTGCCCGATCAGCGCCCGGTACTCGTCGAGCCCGTGGGGGACGTACGTCAGGTGGTGCTTGCCGAAGAGCGAGGTGCGGTAGCCGGCGTCGTGCAGCGCCTCGGGGAAGGTCCACTGGTCGGGGTTGAAGGGACTCAGGTTGTCGATCTTCCCGTTGATGTGGCTGTATTTGCCGGTCAGGATCGCGGCCCGGCTCGGTGCGCAGATGCTGTTGGTCACGAAGCTGTTGTGAAACAGCAAACCCCCGTCCGCGATCCGATCGAGGTTGGGGGTTTGGATCAGTTCATCGGTGTAGGCGGAGATCGCGCGCTGGGCGTGGTCGTCCGACATGATGAAGATAATGTTCGGTCGCCGGTCGTCGGGCGTGGCGCTTTCAGACGCGGGGGCGGGGCCGCAGGTGCAGAGGAATAGCCCCAGGGCCAGGGAAGTCAGGAGGAATCGCATGCGGTGAATATACCAATCCTCCGCGGGTCCTACCGGGCCGGACTAGTGCAGCGGCAGCATCGGGAAACGGTAGGCCACCTGAACGGCTACCTGCCGGCTCGAGAAGGCGTACTCGTAACCGGCACGGGCGGCAAAGCCGGCCTGCAGCCGGGCCTCCAGGGCTCCGAGGCGGTAGCCGAGGGCCACCGCGGCGCCGTAGTCGAAGCCGGTCATTTCATCGCGGCGCTCGAGACTGGGGTCCTTGTCGATCTGCAGGTACTGCATGACCCGGCTCTTGACGGGAATGCCGCCCCGGAATCCTCCCTCCAGGAAGGGGCCAAGGTGGGTGGGCGTGAGAGAGTAGCGGTAGAGGGCTTCGAGCGTCATGGCCTTATCCACGTAGTTGAACTGCCGCCGCCCGGTCCCGATCTCGGGCTCGGACACGGTCCGCGAAGTCGTGAACTTGGATTTTTGGAGCCCGGCCTGCAGGTGCAGTCCGGCGCGCGTGCCCATTTCGGAGAGCATGCCCATGCCGAGGGTAGGACCTGTAGTGGCGGAGTTGGTGGTCTCGCCCTGACCCGCGTAATCGGTGCTGAAGGTCAGCTGCTGGTAGCCGACGGAGGGCCCGACGTAAAATTTCGGGTGAAATTCCTTGTCCTGGGCCGACAGCAGCAGCGGGAACAGCGCCAGGGTGAACAGGAGGAGGCCGGGGGTAAAGCTTTTTTTCATGAGGTGGAGTTGGGTGAGGTTGAACGGCATAAGGGCGCCCAAACACTTCCGGGAAACAATTTCCCGTCAATCCTCAACGCCGGAACGGCGGC
>JBGTHX010000308.1:0-3242 GCA_041746055.1 Lewinella sp.
GGCGGGCACGCAGGTGCAGGGGCTTCCCGAAACGCGGGGGAGCGAGGCGACGGTGCTGCTCCTTTTCGACTACGATGGTGACGGCGATGAGGATCTCTACGTCGGCAACGGCAGCAGCGAATTCGCGGGCCGGGATGCCCTGCTGCGGGACCGCCTCTACCGCAACGACGGGGGCGTGTATCGCCTGACGGAGGGCGTGTTGCCGGAACGGGACTTCCTGACCGGGGCGGTGGCCGCTGCGGACCTGGAAGGCGATGGCGACCTGGACCTCTTCGTCGGCGTGCGCATGAAAACCGGAGAATACCCGCGGTCTGCTGCATCCTATATCCTGGAGAACGTAGGCGGCCGCTTTGAGGTCCGCGAGACGCTGGAGGCGGGCATGGTTACCGGGGCCGTGTGGCAGGATTTCACCGGCGACGGCCGGCCGGACCTGGCAACCATCGGCGATTACAATAGCCTGCGGGTGTACTTTAACCTGGACGACCGCCTGGTAGCCCAGCCGGTCGATCCGAACCTGGTGGGCTGGTGGTACAGCCTGATCCCGAACGATCTCGACGGCGACGGAGATACCGATCTGCTGGGGGGCAACTACGGCCTGAACGGAATGTACCGCGCTTCGGTGGAGCATCCGCTGGTAATACGGGCCGATGATTACGACAACAATGGAGCGGTAGACCCCATCGTGACCGCCTTCGACGGCACCGGCGTTTACCCCGTTCACCTGCGTAATACGCTGGGGCGGCAGATGCCCAAGCTGAAGCAGCAGATGCCGGATTACGCCACCTACGGAGCATGGACCCCCGAAAATATGCCCGCGATGGGAGAGGCGGGGATCGAGATCGCAGCCCGAGAATTCCGGACCACCTGGTTCGAGAACGATGGCAGCGGGCACTACACGTCCCACTTCCTGCCGGGTACGGGACAGACGGCCCCCGTCCGCGCCGCATTACCCTGGACCCTGGATGACGGCCGGCCGGCACTGCTGGTGGTACAGAACGATTACGCCACCGAAATTTTAGGCGGCAAGATGGATGCTGGTACCGGCTTTGCCCTCACGCTGGATGCCGCCGGCGAACCAGAGGTGCTGCCGGACTATTGGTCGGTACGGGGGGATGCGCGCTCGGTGGTGACCGTGGACAGCCTGGTGGTGGTCGGCTTTAATGGAGGGTCCGTGCGGGCCTGGAGGCCGGTGCGTTCCGTTGCGCCTGCCCATCCTCGGCGGTCATCTGCTCATGGGTAGCGACGCGCCGGAGGGAAGGGACGAGGACCTCCAGTCCGGGAATCAGGTCACCCTGAGCCTCTCCCCGGACAGCCGGGAAGAAACTACCCGGCTCTTCCGCGGCCTGGCGGAGGGCGGCGAGGTCACCATGGATTTACAGGATACCTTCTGGAACGCCTACTACGGGAGCCTGACGGACCGATTCGGCGTGAACTGGATGGTCAATTACGAAGCGGAAGGCTAGTCCGCGCCGGCATCAATCGCCCCGGCACCTGCGTTCCCGCCGCAATCCATTCACGGTGCTATCTTATCGCGGAAATACACCCGCAGTAAGATCATGCCATTAGCCATTCACAACTGGATGCGCGCCGAGCCCCTGGAGGCCACCCTCGCGCGCATCAAACCCCTGGGATACGACTACCTCGAGATCCAGGGTACCCCCGACGACTACGACACCCGCGAAGTCAGATGCCTGCTCAATAAGTACGACATGCTCTGCTGGGGCTCGGTGACCCTCATGCTGGGCGAACGCAACCTGCTGGCCGAAGATCCGGATGCCCGCGCCCGCTCGGTGCAGTACGTGAAGGACGTGATCACCATGGTCAAGGAACTGGACGGCGAGATGGTCTCGGTAGTACCCGGAACGGTCGGTAAGATCGTGCCCGGCGCCCGGCCGGAGGAGGAGTGGGACTGGGCCGTAGCCTCCATGCAGGAGTGCTACGCACACGCCCAGGCGGCCGGCGTGCGCCTCGGGATCGAGCCGATCAACCGCTTCGAGACCTACTTCATCAACCGCGGCGACCAGGCCTACGCCCTCGCCGAAGCCACGGGCCCCGACTGCGGCGTGTGCCTTGATATTTTTCACATGAATATCGAAGAGGACGACTACCTGGCCACCATCCGCCGGACGAAGGACCGGCTCGTCGGATTTCACGTGGCCGACAACAACCGCATGGCACCGGGCATGGGCCGTATCGACTGGCCGGAGCTGGTCGCTACTCTGAAGGAGGTCGGCTACACCGGTCCGCTCTCCGTTGAGTTTGCCGCCCCCGTGGACCGCACCCCCGCCAATCCGTACCCCGATAGCATCGATACCGATCCCCGCGGACTCACCGAAGAGGCGCGGAAGTTCCTGGAAGACCACGGCAGCTCCGCCCTGACCGACGAATTCTACACCCTGCTCACCCGGCGCTCCGCCGAGACTTTGCTCCCCCTCCTGTGAAGATCAAATCCATTCGCGCCCACTGGCTCCGCTGCCCCATTCCCCCCGGCCGGCAGTGGCGCAGCGACTACGGCCAGCTCACCCACTTCGATATGACCCTGGTGGAGGTGGAGGACACCGACGGCAATAAGGGCTACGGGGAGGCCAAGGCCGCCGTGGGTGCCACCGGGGCCTGTGCCTCGATCGTGACCTGCATCGAGCGGGAACTCGCGCCTACGCTGGAGGGGAAAGAGGCCGACGCCATCACCGCCGTATGGGAGGCCGTGTACAGCGGCGACCGCGACCACTACGCCCGCGACCGCGGCCGCGTGTTTCCCGTGCTCGCCAACCGCGGTACCACGATCTCCGCCCTCAGCGGCATAGATACCGCGCTCTGGGACCTCAAGGGGAAGCGCCTCGGCGTGCCCGTAGTGGAACTGCTCGGCGGGGCCTGCCGCGACAGCATGCCCTGCTACGCCAGCGGCGGCTGGGCCGAAAAGGAGGCGCTGGGCGATCAGCTGAAGGGCTACGTGGACCACGGCTACGGCGGCGTCAAGATGCGGGTGGGGGTGATGGACGGTACGGTGGCCCGCACGGTGGATCGGGTAGGGGAGGCCCGCCGGGCCCTTGGGCCGGACATCGACCTAATGGCCGACGCCCATGGCACCTTCAGCGTGGCTGAGGCGCGCCGCTTCGCGCGGCAGACGGAGGACCTCAATTTGTACTGGTTCGAGGAGCCGGTCACCTCCGACAATAAAGCCGGTACCGCCGAGATCCGGCGGGGCACCACCACGCCCATCGCGGCGGGGGAGAGCGAGTACA
>JBGTHX010000309.1:0-7267 GCA_041746055.1 Lewinella sp.
CCACTTCAATATCGCCTGCGCCTACTCCGTCGAGGAGGAACCCGACCGCGCCTTCTATCACCTGGACCGTGCCGTGGCCCTGGGCTTCGACGATTTCGAACGCATCCGTACCCACGATAAACTCGCCTACCTCCGGATCCAGACCGCCTACCCCGATTTCGCCGCGAACCACTTCCGACTCGCGGCGGCCGAACCCCGCCACCTCGACAACCTCGAGGATCCCATCGTGGCGAATGATACCCCCCGTTCCGCCGACAACGGAGCCGTACACGACGAACTCCTGGAACAACTCCAGCGACTGGCAGCCCTGCGGGAGAAGGGGCTACTGACCGAAGTCGAGTTCGCTACCCAAAAACGCCGCCTCCTCGGGTGACGTATCTTCCTTCCTACCCCGCGACCCATGACTGCTGACTTCCTCCTTACCGATACCCTCGTTCCCCTGCGCCCCACCGATACCGGTGAGGAAGCCCTGGAGATCATGAACGAGTTCTACATCCGCCACCTGCCCGTGGTCGACGGCACCAAACTCGTTTCCGTAATCTCGGAAAGCGACGTCCTGGACTCCGACCCCGAGGAAGCGGTCAGCAATTACCGCGTCCCCCAGCTACCGCCCTCGGTCTTCCCCGACGATCACCTCTACGACGTGATGCGGCAGCTGGTCGACAACAACCTGACCGTGGTGCCCGTCATCAACCGGGAAGGTGACTACGTAGGCATGGTCACCGGGGAGGACCTCCTCCGCTTTTTCGCCCAGTCGAGCACCTTCAGCGATCCGGGCTCCATCGTGGTCCTGGAAATGGGCCGCCACGACTATAGCCTGGCCGAGATCGCCCGCATCGTGGAGAGTGACAGCGCCATTATCCTAAGCTCCTTCGTGCGGTCGGTCGTCGACAGCAACCTGGTAGAAGTGACCCTCAAGCTCAACAGCCAGAATATCGCGGGCACCATCGCCACCTTCGAGCGCTTCAACTACATCGTGAAGGCCAGCTTCAATGAGAAGCAGCTGCAGGATACCCTGCGCGAGCGCTTTGACAGCCTGATCAATTACCTGAACGTCTAGGCTAAAAGCTACCACTGAACAGCACCCGCACCTGCAGGTCCTGCGGATCACTGGAGAATATATCCCGGTTGAGCCGGTAGGCGGCCTCTACGCCGATGGTAATCAGCTGAACGTTGAGCCAGACGTTATCGAAGTACAGTTGACCGCCCACGCTGTTTTCGTTGAAGGTAAGCGGGCGGGGATCATCCAGGGTAAAGCGGCTGTAATCGAAGAAGGCGTTCAGTCGTAGCCGTTTGAAGTAGGTGATGCCCAGTATCCCGAAGTCGGGGTAAAGCAACGGCAGCTGATAGTTCGCGCCGATGCGGAAGACCCGGTCGTTCAGCGAGGCGGCGTAGCCGCGGGCGTACCGGAATTGATCCGCGTAATGGTAGAGGTTTTCCGCCTGCTCGGTCTGGGCATCAACGTCGAGCCGGATACCATGCGTCGGGAACAGGCCCGGCAGAAACACCGCGCTCCGGAACAACAGCCGCTCTCCGGAGGCCTCCGCCCCCAGGGCCCGGTCGTATGTGAAGGTAGCCAGTGCCCCCCAGCGGGGTTGTACCTGGCGATAAGCCGTCTGCCGAAGGCTGCTGAAGGTGAGGCCCAATGAAAGGTTAGTAAAATTACCCGGCAACACCCCTTCGCTCAAGCCGCGGAGGCTATACCGTTGCACGCCCACCGAGGGCATCACGTCGGAACGTGTGTTGCCGTTGACCCAGGCCAGCGGGACGCGGACGGCGGGCCCTAGGGTCACCTGACTGAATTCCTGGGAGATGAAGTCGATGCTATCGATGCCGGCTACCTGGGCGATGGTGTTTCGGTCGCGGTATTCGGCGCCGAAGGCAAGAACCGGAAACAGCCCTCCGTACTCTAGCTCCAGGCCGCCCGCGTAGCGTGCCTCGTTGATGTTGTAGCGGCCGTCCAGGGTGATGGCGGCGGTGTTCAGGGCATTGGCGGCCTCTACGGCCACGCCGGGGCTCACGTAGCTGCCGTTAAAGGACCAGCTATGTAGCTTGATGCCCCCGAAAGTGTTGGAGAAATTCCGGACAGGGTAATTGCCCGGCTTCACTTCCCCGGTAAGTACGGTGGTCTCCTTCGCGAAGGCGGCCGGGCGCTCGAAGATGCCTGGTCCGGCGTCATCCGCGCCGCGTCCCTCGGGGAGAACCGCCGGATCCTCCAGAACCCGCAACCGGTCGCCCCGCGGCGTGGGCGCGGTGTAATACAGCAGGTTACCGGATTGCCACGGGTAGTAGGCCCCCACCGCCACGTCGGTCAGCCGCCGCGCGGCGCCGCCGGTAGCGGGCAGGCGGTAGACGTTGTCGACCCCGCCCCGCCCCAGGGTGAAGAGGAGGTCCCCCGCGTCGGATACGGAGAGCATATCGATCGGCTCCGTGCTGCGGGTCCTCAACTCCTCCACCGCGTCGGTGGCGGGCGTCCAGGCTTGGATAGCTACACCGGCCGGGCCCTGGGCGAGGAAGTAAATCCGCTGCCCGTCGGCCGAGAAGCGTGGCCACGCCAGGTTACTTTCCGCCACGGCGCGTCGTTGCAGCACCTCACCGGTAGAGGCGTCCAGGATGCGAAGCTCGGGGGCCTCCGCCAGTGGGTCGAACCAGACGGTGGCGAGCCGGGTCTCATCCGGGCTGAACGTGGCCGAAACATAGTGGCCATGCTTGGTAAGCATACGCCGACGGCCGCTCTCCAGCTGGTAAATGACGAGATCGGAGTAATTCTGGTTGGTGTAGCGGGCGTCCTGGGCGTACTGTGTCCACACCACGAAGCGGTCCGATCCCGCCAGCCACGGCTCCCGCTGAATCCCGGTGCGGGTGACGACGCGGTCGGTCTCCCCCACCTCCACCAGCGCCGGCAGTTCTTTGTAGCTGCTGCGGAGCGCCAGCAACCGTCCCCCGCCGTCGACGAAGGGAAAGCGATAGGAGCGAATATCGCGGCGCGCCGGCTCTCCTACCGGCTCTCCCTCCACCAGGGGGCGGCGTTGGGTAAGGGTGCTGTCCTGCCGTTGCTCGAGATCCGCCATGGCCGCGTCGTAAAACTCGCGGGTGTTGAGGCCGGTACGCCGCTTCAGCGCCCGGCTGAAGGGATAAAAAAGTCCCCGGAAGGATGCTCCCTCCTGCAGCACCGGCTTCCACATATCGTTGCCAAAGCGCTCCCGCCCGTAAGTCAGCAGGGCGTAGCCGTACGGATAGTGACTGGGCACAAGGTCCCGAAAACTGCCGTTGCGGGCCTTAGCGTAGCGGTATATGATATCCCGGTCAAGCAGCGCCCGCAGTTCCTTGCTGAAGGCGGGCGTACGGCCGCGCCCGGAGCCGGTCAGTGCGGTCTCGGCCACCACCGCGTCCCCCTCCGAGTACCAGTTGGGGGTGGCGATGCCCCCCAGTACCATCCATCCGAGTTGCCCCTGCACGATACTGGCCAGCCGGGTTAGGCCCCGGCGTTCGTTACTGTTCTGCTGGACGTGCCGGAATTCGTGGATGGTGAGCAGGTCCACCCAGTCGGTATTGCTGAGTTGGCTCAGTCCCTGGGGCGGTGTCACATAGAATTCGGAGCGGAAGGGCGCCAGGCCGACGTAGCCATTCAGGGTCATATTCGGCGTCTGCAGTACCAGGTCGAAGTCGTACAGCTGTTCCCCTACGCTTCGGTTGTGCTCCTCCGCCAGCTGGTCGACGAGGCTCGCGACCCGTTGTGCCCGTTCCCCGTAGCCTTCCGGAAAGATCACCCGCACATGCCGCGCCCGCAGTTGCTGCCAGTTCACCTCCGGTGGGTGGAGGCCGATCCCCTGAGCCTCCATCCAGGCACACCAACACAAGAGCAAAGCAGTAAGGAAAGACTTCATGTAGCAACGTTAGGGATATTGCAATATTCGCGAAAAGTCCTGGATCGCGCACTGACAACAGACAACTGACAACCGACAACCGACAACTGACACCCGATCCGCTCCAGACATCGGATAAGGCCTCCTACGTCGGCAACGCATCCGATGACTTCCGCTAACCCGACACCCGACACCCGACACCCGAAATAACCACTCCACCCCTACCGTACCACAAGACTACCGTACTACCGCACTAAGCTCCCCACTTTTCCCCCGTACCTGCGTTCCCGCAAAAAGCATCTCTTCGAACCGTGACCAATCCACCCATCCAAACGATCACGCCCGGGAGTTTCCGCGCCGAAAGTCACTGGTACCCCAAGGCCCTGAACGCGACCATCCACCCGATGGTGAGCTACTTCCTGAACCTGGACCGCGAGCGCATCGTCTCCCGCTACTGCCACCTGAATCCGCTCGTAGATCCCGACGGACTACGGGAAATTCTCTCCTACCAGTGTAAATATTTTCTGTGGGGCGGCGCCGACCTGATCAATGCCACCACCGCCCAGGGCCGCCGCCGGATGGTGATCATCGAGAATAATTCCTGCCCCTCCGGACAAAAATCGATGCCCCTCCTCGACGACCACCAGGAAGAAGGCGGGTACCGGCTCCTGATCGACCGCACCTTCCGGCCCCTGGTGGAAAAGCGGCAGTCGCAGAAAGACGGGCGCCTCGCCGTGATCTACGACAAGAACCCTATGGAAGCCAGTGGCTACGCGGCGGCCATCGCCGATGCCTTCCAGGAGGACGTGCTCTACATCTGCGACTACTACAATGCCCCGGAACGCCACCTGATGATCGATAACGGCTGGCTCTTCGCCCGCCACGAGGGAGAGTGGGTGCGGCTGCGGGCCGCCTTCCGCTACCTCACCCAGCGGCCCTGGACGCGACTGCCGCTCAACCCCAAGACCCGCATCCTCAACCCCATCGTCAGCTGCCTGGCCGGCGGCCGCAATAAGATGGTGGCCGCCAAGGCCTATGACCTGTACAACGGGGAGATACGGAAGTACGGCCTCAAGATCCACACCCCCGAGACGATCTGGGACGTCACCCGCAACGAGGTGCCCCTGTGGGTGGCCAAAATGGGCGGACAGGCGGTCGTCAAGGTGCCCTACAGCAACGCGGGCCAGGGCGTCTACACCATCACCAATCCCGAAGAACTGCAGGCCTTTATGGACGCGCCCATCTACTACGAGCGCTTCATCGTGCAGAGCCTGATCGGCAACTACCACTGGAGCTCCTCCGGGGGCGACGGCAAGTTCTTTCACGTCGGCACCATACCCGACAAGAAGGGCCGGACCTACGTAAGCGACGTGCGCCTGATGGTGAGCAGTACCGAGGACGGACTGCGCCCCCTGGCCTGCTACAGCCGCCGCGCCGAGAACCCGCTGACCGACGAACTGGCCGGTGCCGCCGACTCCTGGTCGATGCTCGGCACCAACCTCTCAGCCAGCCTGGGCGATAACCAGTGGTCGAGCGACACCAACCGGCTGCTGCTCATGGACCGCCGTGACTTCAACAAGCTGGGCATCGGTATGGACGACCTCATCGAGGCCTACATCCAGACCGTACTGAGTACTATCGCGATCGACCGGATGGCGAAAAATCTGTTCAACAGCAAGGGAAAATTCAGTCTGCGGCTGTTCTCCAGCCTCAACGACGATCCCACGCTGTTGTCCGAAATCCTCGTATGAAAAGACTCAACTTCCTCATCCTCACCGACCACAGCGGCCACTCCGAACAGAATTCGCTCTACGCGCTGGTCAATACCCTGGCGCGGGATCTTCGCTGCGCGCGCGTGGACCTGGCCAGCCGGGGTACCGCCGGTAACGGAGCGTTTTTCGCGGGGGCGGGGACGCAGGTGCGGGGGTTCACCGTGGCGGAGCGCCTGGCCTTCCGCTCCGACGGGGCAGCCTTCCGCGAGGCTCCGGGGTCGTTCGATCCGCAGGAATACGACGTGGTCTGGCTGCGGCTCCCCCACCCCGTGTCGGACGACTTTTTTACCTACCTCGGCACGCTGACCGGACCGCTCGTGGTGAACCGCCCCGAGGGGATCGTCCAGACCGGGAACAAATCATTCCTCCGGAACTTTCCGGATCTCACCCCGCCGGTGCGGCTGGTCGCGAGCGAGGAGGAGGCCCGGGCCTTCGCGCGGGAGTTCCCCATCGTACTCAAGCCGTTGCGCGCCTACGGGGGCCACGGGATCGTACGGCTGGACCACCCTGACGGGGAATTCGCGGCCGACTGGTCCAAGCCCTACCTCGCGATGAAATTCCTCCCCAACGTGAGCCGGGGCGACAAGCGCATTTTACTGGTAAACGGCAAGATCCTGGCGGCTTCCCTGCGCGTTCCGGCGCCGGGGGAATGGCTCTGTAACGTAGCCCAGGGGGGGACCTCGGTCGCCGCCGACATCGATCCCGAGGAGCGGGAAATAGTCCGCCACCTGGCCCCGGAACTGCTGCGCCACGGCATCTGTTTTGCCGGCATCGATACCCTGGTCAACGACGTGGGCGTTCGCGTCCTGTCGGAGATCAACACCCTGAGCATCGGCGGTTTTCCGCAGGCGGAGGTACAGACCGGCCGCCCCATCCTTCAACTCGCTATCGACGAACTATTTGACTTCTGCTATGCCCGCTGCTGAAACCGAAATCCCCACTATCCACAGCCTGGACGAGATCCAGCAGCCCCCGGCCACCATCCGCAAGTTCTGGCTGCGCATCATCAGCGACGGCCTCGGCGAGCCGGTCCGCATCCCCATCCTCAGCGCCCGCGGTAATGTGGACGGCCCCACGCTGGGTGTCACGGCGGCCGTACACGGCGATGAGCTGAACGGCATCCGGGTCATCCAGCGGCTGTTCGCCGACCTCGACGTGAGCAACCTCCGGGGTACGATTATCGGGGTACTGGTGGTCAACGTACCCGCCTTTTTGCGACAGACCCGGGTGTATACCGACGGCTTTGACCTCAACCACGTGATGCCCGGAAAGGCGGATGGGCGGGCCAGCGAGGTCTATGCCTACCGCTTGGTGGACCGGGTGGTACGCCACTTCGATTACCTGCTCGACCTGCATACAGCCAGTCGCGGACGGGTCAACAGCTACTACGTGCGCGCGGACATGTCGCAGGAAACCACGCGCCAGCTGGCTATCCTGCAGAATCCCCAGCTCATCGTGCACAATCCGCCGAGCGACGGAACCCTGCGCGGCGCGGCCGACGCCCTCGACATCCCCGCGGTCACGCTGGAGGTCGGCAACCCGGGCGTGTACCAGCGCAACCTGATCCGGAGTGGTACCGAGGGGGTGCACAACGTCATGTCGTACCTCAAAATGACGAATGACGAGATC
>JBGTHX010000310.1:0-11419 GCA_041746055.1 Lewinella sp.
ACTCCAACAAGTGTTCTATAATCTGATAGGTAATGCCATCAAATTTACAGAAAGCGGTCACATTAAGGTGGCGGCAGAGGAGAGACGGGGAATGATTCTAGTCAGCGTAGCGGATACCGGCGCGGGGATATCCGAGAGCCAGCGGGAATCCATATTCCGGGAGTTCGAGCAGGGAGATGGCTCCGCCAGCAGGCAATTCGCCGGAACCGGTTTGGGGCTGAGCATCAGCAAGCGCCTTGTCGAATTGCACGGCGGAGAGATGTGGGTGACCAGTGAAGTGCGGCAGGGATCAACCTTCTTTTTTACCCTGCCCAAATCTCACGAACTGGCTCCGGCCCTACCTGCACCAACTCCCCTGGCTGGCGTACCGGTAGCGGTACCCAGGGTACCTTCCCCCACCCTCCCAAACCAAGTCGGTGATGAAATTGAAATACTCATAGTTGACGACGAGCCCATCAACCAGCTGCTACTAAAGAACTACCTGGCCCGCCAGGGCTTCCACCTAACGCACGTTATGAACGGACGGGAAGCCATCACGACGATTAAGAACGGCAAACCCTTTGATCTCGTGCTGCTGGACGTAATGATGCCGCTGATGTCTGGGTACGAGGTCTGTCAGAAGATTAGGGAAGAATATCTGACCTCGGAACTGCCCATCATCATGGTAACGGCCAAGAACCAACCACAGGACATCGTCCATGGCCTCTCTTTGGGCGCAAATGATTATCTACCGAAACCCTTCCAACAACAGGAACTGCTGGCCCGGATCAATACCCAGCTCGACCTGCACCGGATTTTTAAGGTCGCGGGTAAGTTCGTTCCCAATGCATTCCTGCGTGCGCTCAACCGGGAACGACTGACCGAAGTCAGGCTTGGCGATCACATAGAACGTGAGGTAACGGTACTATTCACCGATATACGTGACTATACCTCGATCGCGGAATTAATGACCCCGGAGGAGAATTTTCAGTTCATCAACGAGTTCAATTTTCGCATCGGGCCCGTCATCCAAAAGCACCAAGGATTTATCAACCAATACCTGGGCGATGGCGTCATGGCCACTTTTACGAGACAGGCGGAAGATGCGCTGCGCGCCGCGATCGAAATGCAAGTAATCCTGCGGGCGTACAATAAGGAGTCCGCCCGGACGGGACGACCCGAGCTGCATGTCGGAACGGGGCTGCACAGCGGTCCGCTCATCATGGGCATTACCGGCGACGAAGACCGCCTCGACGCGACCACCATCGCCGACGCCGTGAACACCTGCTCCCGCATCGAAAGCCTTACCAAGTACTACAGGGCCTCTATCCTGCTCAGTGAACACACCCTGGAGGAGATCGCCGACACCAGCGACTACCACATACGCTACCTGGGAAAGGTAGTGGTGAAGGGCAAGAAAGAACCAATTGGACTATTCGAGTGCTACGATGGAGACGATCCCGACAGTATAACAAAAAAGGTGACCGTGCAAGCCCGGTTCGACGAAGGGCTCCGGCAGTTTTACGCCCGTGATTTTCCCTCAGCCGTAGCCTCCTTCACCGAAGTGCTAAAGGTCAACCCTGACGATCAAACGGCGCAACTGTTCCTGAATAAGGCAGCCAAACTGCTCATCGACGGGGTGGCGGAGGAATGGACCGGCATTGAGGTAATGTCCTTCAAATAAGATGAGCTAGTCGTACCCCTCGTTCTGTTCCAGGTTGGGGTTGGCGACCGTCTCCCGCGCGGGGATGGGAAACACGAGTTCCGGCGCGTCGTAGGCGAAAGCGCCTACGGTCTCCTGCAGCCGCTTGATGTCGTGGATCCGGAATCCCTCGAAAGCCAGCTCGCGTCGACGCTCGTCCAGTATATACTCCAGGTCCACCTCGTCCAGGTCGTCCAGTCCAGACCGGTTGCGGATGCGGTTGATGTCCTCCAGGGGGGTAGCCCCTACTTCGGTATCCAGCCGCTCGTTGGCCTCGGCACGGATGAGGTACATCTCGGCGAGGCGGATGATGGTCACGTTAGCGAACTGGTCGTTGAACTTACCCGTGTAGGTAGCCCCGCCCCGCTCGAAGAAGAGCGCCAGCCGCTGATCGTCTTCCTCGTAGAGGGCCAGGTGGGCGGGAAGGATCTCGATGTCGCCATCGCGCCCTCCGAAGTCCGGGATGGAGTAGAAGGTCGTGAGGTTATTGACCCCGTCCTGGCTGCTGACCTGAATGGCGAAGATGTCCTCGGTCGAGTTGCTGCCGTTCATAAAGGCGGAGGCATAGTCGGCGGTCAGCATATACCGTCCGCTCTCGATCATGGTGTCGGCGGCGTCACGGGCGGCGGCGTAGTTGCCTTGTTGCAGGTACACGCGGGCCAGCAGGGCGGTGGCCGTATAGCTGTTGGCGAAGATGCCGTTGGTTTCCGGCAGTAGGTCGGCGGCGGTGGTCAGGTCGGAGAGTACCTGGTCGTAGACCGCCTGCACGCTGGCGCGGCTGACGTTGTTATCCGCCGTGATCACGTCGGTGGGCGTGAGCACAAGTGGTACACCGGCCTGATCGTTGCCTCCCCCGGCCGCGTAGGGCTGGGCGTAGAAACGCACGAGGTCGAAGTACAGCAGCCCGCGGATGAAGCGGGCTTCCCCCTCCACGCGGTCGCGGTCGTCGGCATCCACTACGTCCAGTGCATTCAGCACGTTATTGACGGTATTGATGGCTTCGTAGCTGCTGAGCCACGTCACCTCCGCGTCGCCATTGCCGGTGGAGATCTGCTTGCGGGCGATCTCGTCCGGGCTGTTGAAGGTGCCGACCCAGAGGACTTCCCCCGTGCCACCGAGCAGGTCCGCATCGCGCAGGTTATTCCCCCCGTAGAGGTTTCCGCTGCTGATCTGGTCGTAGGCGCCGATGAGCACAGCCTTCACCGTGGCGTCGGAGCCGAGGGCGGCGTCCTGATCCACGCTCTGGAAGGGGTCGATATCGAGCTGTTTGTCGCAGGCCGTGAGCAATCCCAGCCCCAGCAGGAAAAGTAGATTCGTGATTTTCATAGTTGTATCGTTGCGGTTGGGAATAGGATTACAGGCCGACGTTCAGGCCGAAGATGATGGTCCGGGGTTGCGGCGCGGTGTAGAAGTCTACGCTCGTCTGGATATTCGGGGAGTCGTCCGCCAGGAAGTCGGCAGCGACCTCGGGGTCCCAGCCGTCGTACTTCGTGATGAGCGCCAGGTTCTGTCCGGTCACGTACACCCGCAGCCGGCTCAGGCCGAGGCGGTCGATCAGGGTGACGGGCAGTTCGTAACTGAGCGTCAGCGTCTTCAGTCGGATGAAGTCGCCATTGCTGAGGTAACGGCTGCTGCGGTTGGCGTCGGCGTTGCCCCAGTAAAAGCGGGCCTCGGGCACGTCGGTATCGGTGTTCTCGGGCGTCCAGGCATCGAGCTGATCGCGCGTCTGGTTGTCAAACCAGCAGCCGCCGCAGCTCATGAAGTTTCCGGCGGAGTTGTGCACCTCATTGCCGAAACTGCCCTGGAAGAAGACGTCCAGCGAGACGCCTCCGAAAGTGAAGTTGTTGGTCCAGCCGGCCAGGGTGTTTGGCAGGGCGTTGCCCAGGATCACGAAATTTGCCTCGTTGGCGTTATTGGTGGTGGCTTCCGGGTTGACGATGTTGCCGTTGTCGTCGGTCTCGTTGACGTAGAAGAGGCCGTCACCGTTGGTGGGATCCACGCCGGCGTACTCGTAGCCGTAGAAGGAGCCGAGGCTCTCACCTACCTTAACGACGTTCATATAGCGGTTGCCCCCGTCGTCGATGATGTCCTGTCCGGGCGCCAGGGCCAGCACCTTATTGTCGTTGTAGGAGAAGTTGACGCTGGTGCTCCACCCGAAGGCGGCATCGGAGACCACGGCGTTCAGCAACACCTCCACGCCCCGGTTGCGCAGCTCGCCCAGGTTGCGGATCTGGCTGCGGAAGCCGGTGGTACCCGGTACGGGCACGTTGAGGAGCAGGTCGGTGGTATGCTTGTTGTAGAAGTCCAGTTCCCCGCTCAGGCGGTTCTTGAAGAAGCCGAAGTCAAGCCCGACGTCAAACTGGGCGGTGTTCTCCCAGGTCAGGTCGGGATTGAAGATCTGCGAGGGGGCCAGTCCGGAAGTTCCCCCGTAAGCGGAGGCGCCGTACAGGCCTAGGCTGGCGAAGTTGGAGATGTCTGCATTGCCAGTCAGACCGTAGCTGCTGCGCAGCTTGAGGTAGCTGACGACGGGGTTACCGTCCAGAAATTCCTCTTCGCTGAGTACCCAGCCCGCGGCCGCGGCGGGGAAGAAGCCGTAGCGGTTATTGGCGCCGAAGCGGCTGGAGCCATCGAGCCGGGCGCTGAGGCTAAAGAGGTAGCGGCGGTCGAAGTTGTAGTTGGCCCGTCCGAAGTAGCTCTGAAAGGTGAACTCGGTCAGGTCGGTACTGCCGCCGGTAATATCGGCCGCGCTCGAGATGGTCCGCAGCTGATCGAGCGGAAACTCCGTAGCCGTAACCAGGATGTTCTCGCTGTTCGACTTCTGAAATTCAACTCCTCCGACGAAATCCAGGTTATGGCCGGATTCAAAGGCCCGGTCGTAGAGCAGCAGCGCCTTGGTGGTGTAGTTGACGATGTTGCTCCAGCGGCTGTCGGCGTAGCCGTTGGTGGCCTCGCCGCCGTCGGTGAGGCTGCCCAGGAAACGGTTCTGCTTGAGGTTGGCCACGTCGACGCCCGCCTCCGCGCGTACCGACAGGCCGGGCGCGAGGGTGTACTGTCCGAATACGTTGCCGAGGGTGCGGTAGCTGATCGACTGCTTCTCGCTGTTGGCCAGCTCCACCAGTCCGTTGTAGTAGGTAGTGACCGGGCGGTCGAGGAGCTGTCCCGGCGCGAAACCGCGGTAATCTTCGTTGGTGGTGTTCCGCACGGGGGTGATGGGCGACAGGGCGATCAGCTGCAGGGGCGTACTGAACTGGTTGTCGTTGGACACCCGCTCGTTGTCGCTGCGGCTGAAGGCGAGGCGCATCCCATAGGTAAATTTCTCCGAGGCCTGAGCGTCGAGGTTGAGTCGGGTGCTCAGGCGGCGAAATCCGTTGCCCGCCAAAATACCTTCCTGGTCGGAGTAGCCAAAGCTGGTGTAGTAGGCCAGCTTATCGGAACCCCCACTTACGCTGACGTCGGCGTTCTGGTTTTTTCCGGTCTGGAAGGCTTGGTCCTGCCAGTCGGTGTCGGTTTCATTGGTGCGCCAGTCGCTGAAGCCGCTGTAGCGGTCGAGGCGCCCTTCCACGAATTCGGTGTATGCCGCGATGGTATTCTCCAGGGTGTACTCGTCATCGGGAAGGCCGAAGTCGTTCAGGCCGTTGTTGAAGTCGTAGCGCCCGGCGCCCACGGCGGTCTGGCGGAACAGGGTGACGTACTCCTCGGCATTCAGAAATTCCCGGAGGCGGCTGGGCTCACTGGCTCCGCCGCTCAGGTTGACGTTCACCTTGGCCTTGCCGCTCTGCCCCTGCTTAGTGGTGATGAGCACCACCCCGTTCGCCGCCCGCGAGCCGTAAATGGCGGCAGCGGAGGCGTCCTTCAGGATCTCGATGGACTCCACGTCGTTCGGGTTGAGGTCGGCCAGGAAGTTCTGGCTGCCCGATCCGGGACTGCTGAAGGTACCGCTGGTGATGGGCACGCCGTCGACTACGTACAGCGGCTGGTTGCCCGCCGAAATCGACGAGCTGCCCCGGATGCGGATGTTGATGCGCCCGCCGGGCTTACCGCTCACGGCCTGCACGAATACGCCCGCCGAGCGGCCCTGCATGGCCTGTTCCACGCTGGAAACGGGCAGGTTCTCGATATCCCCGCCGTCGATCTGGGCCACGTTGCCCGTCAGGGTACTGCGGATCTGTTTGCCATATCCGACGACGACCACCTCGGAAAGCTGGGCGGCATCCTCCGACAGGACGATATCGATGGTGGTGCTGCCATCCAGCGGTACCGTCTGGGTAGCGAAACCGGTGTAGGATACCACCAGGTTGGTGACCTCATCGGCCACGGTAAGGGTGAAATTGCCGTCGATATCGGACACGGTACCGGTGGTGGTCCCCTGCGCAAGTACGGAAGCACCAATGAGGGGGGTTCCATCCTCATCCGAGATGGTTCCCTCGATGACGCGCTGGGCTACGACGGAAAAGGACAAGCCCAGTCCGAAGAGAGCTAGTAGCAGTTGCTTCATTGTTCTAGTGAGTTGTTTGAACCGCCAAAGGTAAGAGAATCACCAGGTTAGGTGAGACGAGCTTTCTCGTCGATCTGTTATGGGCAACCCGGCTTGCGGCGGCACCGATTTACAACAATTTACTGTAAGCCAGATACTTGTGATCCCGACAAGTTGCCAGTTCCACCCTACCCCCCGTAGGTCTCAAGCATCGATTCGAGATCGGCTTTCGTGTTGGCTTCCTCCACCGGCTTGTCGTGGCGCCAGCGTAGCATACGCGGGAAGCGCAGCGCCACTCCCGATTTATGCCGTGTGGATTTGCGGATACCCTCAAAGCCAATTTCGAAGACTTGCTTGGGCTTTACGCTCCGTACCGGTCCGAATTTCTCCACCGTGTTGCGGCGCACCCATGCGGTGATTTTGTTGAATTCCTGGTCGGTGAGTCCGGAATAGGCCTTTGTAAAGGGGACGAGCTGGTCGCCGTCCCACACCCCGAAGGTGAAATCGGTATACAAGTTGGCCCGTCGCCCGTGGCCGCGCTGGGCGTACATCATCACGGCGTCAATGGTGAGGGGGTCCACCTTCCACTTCCACCAGTCGCCTTTCTTCCGGCCCTGCTTGTACTCGCTGTCCACCCGCTTGAGCATGATGCCCTCGCTGAATTTTTCCCGGGCGGTCTCGCGCTCCACGGCCAGGTCATCCCAGTGGTCGAAGTGGAAGACCGGCGACAACTGCAATACGTCACCCGCATCATGCTCCTCCACCAGCCGCTCCAGCAACTCCCGGCGACCGGAGAGCGGCAGCTTGCGGATATCACGGCCCTCGTATTCTAGCAAGTCATAGCACATGAGCACGACCGGGGCGTCTTTCAACAGTTTCTTGCTGACCGTCTTGCGCCCGATGCGGGTCTGCAGTACGTTGAAGCCAAGCGGTAGCCCGTCGCGGTACGGCAGGATCTCCCCGTCGATCACCGTACCGTTAGGAATGGCGGAGGCCAGGATGTGGTACTCCGGGTACTTGTCGGTGACCAATTCTTCGCCCCGCGACCAGACGAACACCTCGTCATCGCGCACGATCACCTGTCCACGGATGCCGTCCCACTTATGCTCGGCCTGCCATTCCGCGGGGCTGCCCAGTTCAGCGGCTGGCTGTTCCAGCTGGTAGGCCAGGTAGAAGGGGTATGGCCGGGAAATATCGTCGGTGGCCGATTCGCTGTGGATCAGGTCCTCGAAATTGGTATCGTTGGGCGTCCAGTTGCCCATCAGGCGGTGGGCCAGGTTTACCTCCTCGATGCCGGTGGCGCGGGAGAGGGCGCGGGTCATCAGCTTCTGGCTCACGCCCACCCGGAAACTGCCGGTGATCAACTTGTTGAAAAGGTAGCGCTCGGTGGTATCCAGGCCGCGCCAGGCTTCCTGTACGGCCTCCTTCTTGCCCTCCTCATCGTAGGTCGCGAATTGCTGGATATAGTCGATCCAGTGGGAGAGGGTATGGTCGTAGTCTTGTTCGGGGGGCGGCAGCGCCAGTGCGATGGTCTCGGCCAGGTCACCCACCACGTGGTAGCTTTCCTCGAGGATCCAGGTGTCCACTCCGCTCAGCTCGGAGGCCCAGGCACGCAGCAGCTTCGAGTTGACGGTGCGGCGGGGGCGCCGGTGCGAGAGTAGGGCCACGGTCCAGAGCTTGTCCTCATCGTCGACCTGCAGGAAGTAGTCGGCCAGCGCATCCACCTTGGCGTTGATCTTGGTGGTGCGGTCTAGGCGACGGAACATTTCTGCGAAGTTCTTCATCGGGGTGAGGTTCCGGAGGTTGGTGAAAGGGAGAAAGTTTTACCGCAGAGGAAAAAAGGTACGCGGAGTTGCGCAGAGGGCCTTTGCGAACCTTTGCGCCTCTCCTTTCCTCTGCGGTTGACCTCTCGCCACCTCACAATTCCTCGTCTGCCTCTACTCAGCATCAGCAGCAGCGTTTTCCTTCTCCGCCTCCTCACTACCCTTCGTCTCGATCTCCGCCAACTCCCCCTCGTATTCGGTGTGGAGCTCGACGGCGTTGAGACCCTGCTCGCGGAGGTACTTGCTGAAAATGGCCGTGTAGCCGTGGGTGACGTAGATATTGTCGGCCCCGGTGAGGTCGATGGCCTCGAGGAGACTGGGCCAGTCGCAGTGGTCGCTCAGTACGAAGCCGCGGTCGGCGCCCCGGCGGCGGCGGGCTCCGCGCAGGGTCATCCAGCCGGAGGCGGCCCCGATGGAAGCGTTACCGAATTTCTTCACCCAGGGCTGGCCAATGGCGCCGGGCGTGGCCACGACGATACTGCCGGGGTAATCCTTCTTATTGACCTCGCGGGTAACGCGGATGGTGTCGGGCAGCTTGACGCCCTGGGCGCGCAGCACTTCATTGGTATTCTCGATGGCGCCGTGGGTGTAGATGCGCCCGATGGAGGTATCCAGTCCGTCCAGCAGGCGCTGGGCCTTGCCGAGGGCGTAGCCTGTGAGGATGGCCGTGCGGCCTTCGCTGGCCGTCTGTCGCCACCAGTCGTTGATGTCGGCGAAGAGTTCCTCCTGCGGGATCCAGCGGTACACGGGCAGGCCGAAGGTAGACTCGGTGATGAAGTGCTGGCACTGCACCGGCTCGTAGGGTTCCGACAGGCCGTCGTCTTCGAGCTTGTAGTCGCCGCTCGCCACCCAAATCTCGCCTTTATACTCCACGCGGATCTGCGCCGAGCCGATGATGTGGCCCGCCGGGTGGAAACTGAACTTGACGCCGTTAATCGTTCGCACCTCCCCGAACTCCACGGTTTCCAGGTTGACGTCGCCCAGGCGGTAGCGGATGACGGGCGCGGCGGCGCGGGTGCAGAGGTAATACTTGTTGCCCCAGCGGGAGTGGTCGGCGTGGCCGTGGGTGATGAGGGCACGGTCGACCGGACGCCAGGGGTCGATGTAGACGTCGGCGCGCTCGCAGTAGATCCCGTTGTCGTTGAAGGTGAGGAGGGGCATTGGGGGTGGAACGGAGGCAAATGGCAGGAGGTTTAAGTCACCCGGTAGTGGTGGGGCCTTCCGGGGCACTTACGGCCTGGTACAATTGAAAATGTAAAATTTTACATTTCAAATTGCTGCCAATCCCCCAGTCCCCGCTCAAACAGCATCATCTCAGTTCCCCAGGTCACCAGGTCGAAGCCGCGGTCGGCCATCGACCGGGCATCCTCCGGCCGGACGGTGAAGATGCCGGACACCAGGCCCCGCTCCCGGCACAGCGCCAGCACCCGGTCTATGACGCCGGTCAGTTCGGGGTCGGTAAGATCGCCCTGCCGCTTCAGCCCCAGGCTCGCGCTCAGGTCCCAGGGGCCGACGTAGAGGCCGTCCAGACCGGGCGTGGCCGCAATGGCATCCAGCTCCTTCACCGCTCCCGCGGTTTCGATCATCGCCAGGCACACGGTTGTGTCGTTGGCCTCCCGGAAGTAATCGCCGCCGTGCCGCAGCGCCGCCCGGAAGGGACCGAAGCTCCGGTTGCCCGCCGGCGGATACTTGGCCGCTTTCACGAAGGCGGCGGTGTCCGCCGCCGATTCGATCATCGGGCAGATGAGGCCTTCGATGCCGTGGTCCAGGGCATTCATAATGAGCTCGGGTCGGTTCCAGGCCAGGCGGGCCAGGGCGGGGACGCCACCCGCGTGGATCGCCTGCACCAGGCCGAGCAGGTGAGCGCTCTCGATGGCCCCGTGCTGCAGGTCGAGAGTGATACTTTCCAAGCCCGCCAGTCCCATCCGCTCCGCCAGGAAGGGGACGGGCAGGGTCATAAATACGTTGCTGACCGTACCCGGCTGGCGAAGGCGCTCCTTTAGGGTCATCGGACTAGCGCTTCGAAGGCGTGGCGGGCACCACGGGGATGCGCACTACGCTCGGGTACTCGGCCGAGTGGTGGATCACGTTGTGGGCCACGGGGCCTTCCTTCTCGTCGTAGTTGTTGCCGCCGGTATTCATGTTCCGGTCAAAACGGGGGAAGTTGGAGCTGCTCACTTCGATGCGCAGCCGCTGTCCGGCCTTGAAGAGGTTACTGGTGCTCAGCGGCGTCAGGTCCACCTGGTACACCTGCCCGGCCTGCATAAAGACTTCCTTGTCGTAACCCTCGCGGTAGCGCACCCGCTGGATGGTCTCGTCGAGGTTGTAGGCGCTGCCGTCTTCCTCGACCACGATCAGCTTGAGGGTGAGGTCGGTGTCCTTCACGTCGCTGCTCAGGTAGAGGGTGGACTCGATCGATCCGGTGACCTCGGTGTCTTCCTCAAAGGGTTCCGAGGTGTAGACCAGAATATCGTTCCGTACCTCCATGGGCCGTTGGTCTAGGCTGCCGCCGTCGATGGCGTCGCCGGTACAGCAGACGTTACCGCCATAGCTCACCACCGGGTTCAGGGGGTCGTAGATGATGGTGTCGGGACGCCCCAGCTCCGGAGCCTGCCCCGGCACCAGCGCACCGCCGCCGTACAGGGTATTGGCGTCGCCGCCGCTGCTCAGGTAGTAGGGGACCATGTTGGCGCTCGGCGGGGGCCAGGCGGAGGTGGTCTGCCACTCGTTGCTGCCCATGGTGTAGTACGTCACGCGGGCTAGGGTGTCTATTATTGGGGCCGGGGCCTCCTCCTTCAGCCACTTATCGAAGAAGCCGAAGATGAGCGCGTTGTAGTCGTAGCGGGCGTCGCCTACGCTGCGCTCGCCCACGATGGTGTTTTCCGTGGCACGGTAGTAGGCGCAGTGCTGGGTGGGCGCGATCCAGAGGTACTGATTCTCGCGGGACTGCTCTGATTCGGCGTTTTCGCGCAGGTGGTTGAAGAGGGCCAGGTTGGGGCTGATGGATACGTCGTACCAGCTGGTGAACCAGAAGGTGGGGACGTCGTAGGGCATATCGTCGTGGTAGAGACCGCCTTCGTACCAGGCCGAATCATTGGGCTTGCGGCGGATCATATCCTCATAAATGCCCTTCGGACCGTGGTTGGCGGAGATGATCTCGTTGACGGGCAGGGTGGAGAGCATTTCCTTGGAGGAGATCTCCGGGTACTCGGGCTCCATATCGTAGTAGCGCTGGAGGCGCTGGAGGTCTTCCTGGGAGAGGCCCTCGGGCAGCCGGGGTCCGTCGGGATCGTGCTGCACGTGATAGAGCCAGCTGGTGAAGAGCATCTGCTGGGCGCCGCCGCGGTACCAGTTGCCCTGCTCCATGTAGTCGCCGATGCGGCCCACGCCCGCGCCGTACCCCATCGGTACCATGGCCTTGAGGGCGGGGTGGCCGAGGCT
>JBGTHX010000311.1:0-5693 GCA_041746055.1 Lewinella sp.
GGTGACGCCCGGCGCGGCCAGCGCATCTTCGTGAACAACGAGGCCGCCCAGTGCGTGCGCTGCCACACCATCTTCGAGTTCGGCGGCAACGTAGGGCCCGGTCTGGCGGGGGTGGCCGACCGGCTGAATCCCCGGCAGCGACTGGAGGCCCTGGTCCGCCCCAGCGCCCGCCTGGCCCCGGGCTACGAGACACTGCTCGTGACCCTCAACGACGGGACGGTCACCGCCGGCACCGTAATGGAACGGACGGATGAATCGATCAAATTGAAGGTTGGCAAGGAAGATATCCAGATCATCGCGGTGGCTGACATTGCCGAACAGGAGACCCTGCCCTCGAGCATGCCATCCATGGACACCCGCCTCACCCGGCGGGAGATCCGCGACCTCGTCGCCTATCTCGGAAGCCTTCACGAGGAAGAATCGAAGTAGGTACATGGATTAGGCGGCTTGCGCCAAACACCGCCGCCGCTTAGCCGTTAACAATAGTGAATGCGCTGCACAATCGCCTGCCGTCCGCACGCGGCGGTGCCGCGCATTTTTTATTGATCAACCCTTACCAAACTATATCAACCATGCCTACCACGCAATCAAACATTGCCGCCCAGTCGGGTACCTACACCCTTGGCGGAGACATCACTATCAACCGCCTCGGCTACGGTGCCATGCGCATTACCGGCGACGGCATCTGGGGTCCCCCGAAGGACCGTGACGAAGCCATCCGGGTACTGAAGGCCACCCAGGACCTGGGCATCAATTTTATTGATACCGCCGATAGCTATGGTCCTAATGTATCTGAGGAACTGATCGCAGAAGCCCTGCACCCCTACCCGAAGGGACTGCTCGTCGCCACCAAGGGCGGACTGGAGCGTACCGGTCCTAACGAATGGCCCGTCAACGGTCGTCCCGAGCACTTGGAGGAAGCCCTGAAGGGCAGTCTTAAGCGCCTGAAGATCGAGCAGGTGGATCTCTACCAGCTCCACCGCTTCGACGAAAAAGTACCCGCCGACGAATTCCTGAGCAAGCTGGCCGAACTGCAAAAGCAGGGCTACATCCGGCACCTCGGCCTTTCCGAAGTGACCGTGGACCAGATCAAGCAGGCCCAGAAGCACTTTAAGGTCGTCAGCGTACAGAATAAGTACAGCCTCACCGACCGGCAGTGGGAAGACGAGGTCGCCTGGACCCGCGAGAACGATATCGCCTTCATCCCCTGGTACCCCCTGGACGCCGGTGCCCTGGAGAACGACGACCTCAAGCGCATCGCCAAGAAGTACGACAGCAGCGTGTACCAGATCGCCCTCGCCTGGCTCCTGGCCCACAGCGACAACATCCTGCCCATTCCCGGTACCAGTTCCGTAGCCCACCTGCGGGAGAATACCCAGGCTGCCGCCATCGAGCTGGACAGCGAGGATATCCGGACGTTGGATAAGATGAAGAGCTAGAGTTTGAAGCTTGTAGCTTGTAGCTTGTAGCTTTTGAGAAATAGGGGGTAGGCACTTTAGGGTGTTTGCCCCTTTTTTGGGTTGCGGGTTGCGGGTTGTGGGTTGCGGGTTGCGGGTTGCGGGATTTAGTGGGTACGGCTATATACGAAGCCTCGTCCGATGTCTGGAGCGGGTCGGGTGTCGGGTGTCGGGTGTCGGGTGTCGAGTCAGCGGAAGTCATCGGACGCGTTGCCGACGTAGGAGGTCTCGTCCGATGTCTGCAGCGGGTCGGGTTGCGGGTTGCGGGTTTGCCCGTGTGGCTGATGCGGGTGTCGGGTGTCAAATCACCGGAGGCGGATAATTAGGCCTACCGTTCCAAATTACCACCGTACTACCGTACTAAACCCCCTCCACTCCCATGGCCCCAGAGCCACCTCTTCCCCCTCGGATATCTCCTGCTCGTGGCCGGTCAGGCAATCGCGATAGACGCCGGGATAGAGGGTTTCGGAGAAGCGGAGCACTCGGGACTCGGCGCAGAAATTGAATAGGGCGAAGACCTTTCCGTTTTCGTCCTGCCGGACGAAGCTGAGGACCTCGCTCTCGTAATTGTTCGGCACGCGGATCATGGTGGCGCCCCAGGGGGCGTTGGCCAGACAGGAATGTGCCTTTCTAAAGGCGATCAGCTGGCGAAAGAGATCATGGAACGCGTGCTCCTGCCATTCGATGGGGTCCCGGCGGAAAAAGGCCAGCCGCTTGTCGAGGCCGGCTTCCTGTCCGTTGTGGATGAGGGGCATACCCTCGCCGAGGAAAGACAGCGCGATGCAGGCCTCCAGTCCGTCACCCAGCAGTTCGTGCATGGTACCTTCCCAGGCGTTCTTGTCGTGGTTATCGGTAAAGGCCAGGCGCATCGCGTCTTCCGGCCAGGCGCGCTCGTTCCAGGAGTAGTAGACGAAGAGGGCCCCTACCCCGTCCTTGCCGTGGGTGATGCGGTGCAGGGTCTCGTGCCAGCTCCAGGCGTAGGTGGCGTCGAAGGCCTTGCGGTGCAGGTCGCGGGCTTCCCACTCGGCGAGCATGAAGACGGGCTTGAGGGTGTCCAGGCTTTCGCGGACCTCCTCCCAGAAGTCGGTGGGCACGTAGCCGGCCACGTCGCAGCGGTAGCCGTCGATGTCGCACTCGCGGACCCAGTATTCCATGGCCTCGCGGATGTACCTCCGCACGCCTTCCTGCTTATAATCCAGGTCGATGATGTCGGACCAGTCCCACCAGGGCGTGGGTCGGAAGTCGCCCTTGTAGTCGCGAACGTACCACTCGGGGTGCTCCCCGACCAGCACGTTGTCCCAGGCGGTGTGATTGGCTACCCAGTCGAGGATGACGTACAGTCCTAATTCGTGGGCCTGCCGCACGAAATCCTTCACGTCATCCAGCGTCCCGAATTCAGGGTTGACGCCGTAATAGTCCTGGATGGAATACGGGCTGCCGAGCTCCCCCTTCCGGTTCTTTTCACCGATGGGGTGGATGGGCATCACCCAGAGGATATCCACGCCCAGGTCCCGGAGCCGGGGCAGCTGGGCGGCGGCGGCTTTCAGGGTGCCTTCGGCAGTGAATTGGCGGGTGTTGATCTGGTAGAGGACGGCATTCCGGGTCCAGTCGGGGTGTTGCAAAGGGTTCGGTTTTCGGAGTGTAAGGATGCTATGTAGGCCGGGGCGACATACTATAGTGACGCAGCCGCCCATAAGTTCTATCTTCCCCCGAAAGATCAGTTATGCAAAGAAGGAAGTTTATTCGTGCCGGGGCCGCAGGTGCCGTGGCCCTCGCCGGGAGCCAGCTCGCCGCATCGCCCACCGCCCGACCCGTAGCCGGTAAGGAGGTAATCGAGTGGCGGACCTACGACATGGCCTGGGGCGGTAACCAGGGTGCTCTCCTCGATTACCTGACGAACGTCCTTCAGGCAGGTCTCCGCCAGCACGGGGCTACCCAGTTCAAGCTCTTCAAGGAGTACGGCATGACCGATCCGGCCAAGATCCACGTCATGATCAGCTACCCCGACGGTAATTCCTTCGTGGCGGGCCAGTCACTGCGCAAGGATGCTGCGTTCGCCTCGGCCGCCGGGTCCTACGATGCCGCACCCGCCGACAAGCCGATCTTCGAACGCTACTCCTCCTGGGTGCTGGATGCCTTCGACGGCATGCCACAGTCGGCCACACCCGACGAAAATGCCGGGCTCTTCGAGCTGCGTGTCTACCAGGGCTACTCCGAAGATGCCACCCGCCGCAAGGTCCGCATGTTCAACGATCACGAGATCGAAATCTTTAAGGACACCGACCTCGACGCCGTATTCTACGGCGACATGATCGCGGGCCCCTACCGCCCCTGCCTGGTCTACCTCCTGCAGTTCGAGGATATGGCCGAGCGCGACGCCAACTGGGGTAAGTTCGGCGCCCACCCCGAGTGGAACCGCATCAACAAGCTCCCCGAATTCGCGGATTCCGTATCTAAAATCCTGCGGACTTTCCTGGTGCCGGTGCGGCAGTAAGCATTTCAGCGCGGGTATTTCGCGGAGCAAGATCAGTAAAGTGTATCCGGTCGGGCTGCGTCAGCGGCCCGCCGGAGACCTGAAATACGGTGCAATTTAGCGCAAGGTATTCCCGGTGGTTTAAGCCGGGGTTAATCGGGCTTTAAGTTTGGCCGGTCTCTGGGGCGGTGGCCGCTCCCGTGCTGCGCGGATGAATGAATTCCGGCGATCTCTGTATCCCAACCTTTGGTTTAATTCGTTCGGCCGTTTATCTTTGCAGCCGCTTCCACGAAGCGTGGGGTCGAGGGGTCCTGCGGTGAAGTGAGATGGCGCGGTAGCTCAGCCGGTTAGAGCGCAGGATTCATAATCCTGAGGTCGGGTGTTCGAGTCACCCTCGCGCTACAAAGAAGCCCCGTCGATCATGGATCGGCGGGGCTTTTCGTTTTTTACGCCACCTGCTCGGCAATCGCGCGGATAGTGCTGCTGTCCCCCATGGTGTAGTAGTGCAGACAGGGCACGCCGCGTTCCTTCAGTTCCTGGCTCTGGGCGGCGCACCACTCGATACCCACCTGGGTGCGGGCGTCGCCGTCCTTGGCCTTGGTCATGGCGGTGACGAGATCGTCCGGCAGATCTACGTGAAAGAGGCGGGGCAGGGAATTGAGCTGGTAGAGCTTGGTGACGGGTTTCAGGCCCGGTACGATGGGCACGTTGATGCCGACCTTGCGGCAGGCGTCGACGTACTCGAAGTACTTCTTATTGTCGAAGAACATCTGGGTCACGATGTAGTCGGCCCCGGCCTCGACCTTCTCCTTGACGTAGCGGAGGTCATGCTCCAGGTTGGCGGCCTCGAAGTGCTTCTCCGGGTAGCCGGCCACACCGACGCAGAAGTTGGTCTTGCTGGCGTGCTCGTCCTTGACCAGCTCGTCGAGGTAGTGGCCCTTATTCATGTCGACGATCTGTCCCACAAGTTCACAGGCGAAGTGGTGGCCCTCCTTCTCGGGGATGAACCGGCCCTCGAACTTGCGGGCGTCGCCACGCAGCGCCAGGACGTTCTGTACGTCGAGGAAGGCCAGGTCGATGAGGGCGTTCTCGGTATCCTGCTTGGTGAAGCCGCCGCACAGCAGGTGGGGTACGGCATCCACGCCGTAGCGGTGCATAATGGCTGCGCAGATGCCGACCGTGCCGGGCCGCTTGCGGATGGCTGTCTTCTCGTAGTAGCCACTCGGCCGCTTCTTGTAGACATACTCCTCCCGGTGGTAGGTGACATCGATGAAGGGGGGCTCGAACTCCATCAGCGGGTCGAGGGTATCGAAGATGGCCTGCATGCTGCCGCCCTTTAGTGGGGGCAGCACTTCGAAACTGATAAGGGTCTGGCCTTCGGCCCGGTCAAAATGGTCGGTAACGCGCATAAGTAGAGTCAGTCGCTTCGCTCCTGACGGTAGAGAGTCGCTCCGCTCCCGGTGGAGGCCGTGCCGGTGGAGTCAGTCGCTTCGCTCCTGACGGTAGAGAGTCGCTTCGCTCCCGGTGAATGCCTCAGCCGGTAGGGTTTTTTATGAATAATGTAGTACGGCCGCGAAGGTAAAAAGTTGCGGATTTATGCCGCAGTGCTCGCCGTTGGCACAACGAACAATAAATTAGCCGGCCTCTACCGCGACCGCAGGGAGCTCTACCGCCGGGCTCGCAGCCACCGGCCTCCACCGGACCGCAGGTCGCTCTACCGGCCGCGAGCACAGCGAGCCGGCCTCTACTAAAGCGCCGCGTAC